>JAESUE010000254.1 GCA_016763235.1 Pseudomonadales bacterium | reverse complement strand
CCGCTTTTAAGCGCTGCTCCTCTTTTACGACTCGCTGCGCTTTTGGTTCAGCATACTGAGTTGATCGCTTCATCCCGGAAGAAACGTTATTAACAATAACCTGTGTGCTCTCGGGAGCCGCTTTGCTGCTCGCCTTGACGGGTTTAATCGTCGAAGGTGCGTCGCTGATTATTGCCGCCGCAACTTCAACACCACCGGGTACTTTTTTATTCGCAAGAATAATTGCTTCTGCTCCCATATCATCTCTGACTAGGCGAAGCGCCTTACGCATATCTTCTGCAAAGAAGGTTTTTTGCATCATTGTGCTACCTCAACAATGAGCCACTGGCTCTTTCTCAATATTTGAGCGCCCATTTTTTGGATCACTCTTGGTCACCCACTGTCGAAACAATGGTGACTTGTTTGTCATTAGGGATCTCGTAGTAAGAAAGTACGTGCATGCTCGGCAATGTGTAGCGTATGAAGCGTGCTAACATCGGCCTTACGCCTGCACCAACAATAAGAATTGCTGGTTTACCTTCCATTTCCAACTTCTGGGTTGCTGAACTCAAGGAGCTTTGTAACTGCTCTGCTAAGCCCGGCTCTAATACTGCATCACTTTCAGTACCGCCAGATTGCTTTGCTACCTGTACTGATTGGAGCAACATCTGTTCCAAGTTTGGCGCTAATGTAATGACGGGCAATTCTGGCTCTACCCCATTGATATTTTGGATAATTAATCGTTGCAGTGCGATACGGGCGGCTGCAATGTAGGAGTCAGTCTCTTGACTCTTTGTCGCTTCCTCCGCCAAAGCTTCGGCGATTGTCCTCATATCTCTAATGGGAACGTCCTCCATAAGCAAGGCTTGCAACACCTTCAATAGCTTGCTGAGAGGGATAAGTTTGGGCACCAAAGACTCGACCAATTTCGGTGAGGTTTTGGATAGTTGATCAAGGAGCTGCTGTACTTCCTCGTGCCCGAGAATTTCATGGGAGTGTGTTTTCATCACCTGATTAATGTGTGTTGCCACAACGGTACTTGCATCAACAACGGTATAACCAAGCGTCTGGGCTTGTTCTCGCTGACCAGCCTCGATCCACACGGCATCCAAGCCAAACGAAGGGTCTTTGCATTCGATACCCTTTAGAGTGCCAAACACCTGCCCCGGGTTAATAGCCAACTCCATACTTGGATGGATTTCTGCTTCGCCAATGGTCACGCCCATCATGGTAATTCGATAGGCATTCGGTAAAAGATCAAGGTTGTCGCGAATATGTACAGAGGGGACAAGAAAACCAAGCTCCTGAGAAAGCTTTTTCCTCACCCCTTTAATGCGGGTTAACAACGCCCCACCCTGATTGCTATCGACCATCGGGATCATGCGATAACCAACTTCCAGACCGAGCATATCGACGGGCTGAACGTCGTCCCAACCCAGCTCTTTTACCTCTTGCTGCCCCGCTGCCTGCTGTTCGGCAGCCTGCTCCTCAACCGCTGTTTGATCGTCGTCTCCATTGGCTAGCAACTTTTGATGATAAAAAGCACCGCCACCCACCAGCGCAGCAAGAAAAAGAAATGCGACATGTGGCATTCCCGGAACAACACCAATCACCGCCAAAATACCGGCGGCAACGTAAACCGCTTTAGGGTTGCTAAACATTTGCGACGAAATTTGGGCACCCATATCACTCGCGCCAGAGACACGCGTTACGATAATAGCCGCCGCCGTGGATAATAAAAGAGAAGGGATTTGCGCCACCAGGCCATCGCCGATAGTCAGCAATGCATATTTTTCTATCGCCTCCGAAAAGGGCAGATCATGCTGCACCATGCCAATAATCAAACCACCGACAATATTAATAACGAGAATTAATATTCCAGCAATCGCATCGCCCCGTACAAACTTACTGGCACCGTCCATGGAGCCATAAAAATCGGCCTCTTCGGCCACTTCCGTACGACGCTGTTTGGCTTCATCTTGGTCTATCAAACCCGCATTCAAGTCAGCATCAATCGCCATTTGCTTACCGGGCATCGCATCCAAGGTAAAACGTGCGGTTACTTCTGAAATCCGCCCTGCACCCTTGGTAACCACAACAAAATTAATAATCATGAGTATCGCGAACACGACAATACCCACCGCAATGTTGCCACCGATAACCACATTACCAAACGCTTCAATGACCTTACCGGCTGCCGCGCCTCCTTCATGTCCATTTATCAGTACAACGCGCGTCGAAGCAACATTTAATGCGAGACGAAGCAAGGTCGCCACAAGCAAGATGGTTGGAAAAACGGCAAATTCCAGTGGCCTTAAGGTATAGACAGTCACCAGAAGTACAACGAGGGCGATGGCAATATTAAACGTAAAAAAGAAATCGAGAAAAATAGCGGGAACGGGCAACATCATCATGCCTAGCATAATAATCAGCAACAGGGGCGCACCTAAACCCGTTCCTACACCACGTTTTATATCTTCTGCAGCAACTGCCATACAGCTTAAATCTCAACTAGAAAATAGGTAGTTTTTTGACGCTTTATTAAAAAAACCGTTCTAGTAGTGATAATGCAAGTATTCGGCCTAATGCAGCCATTACTCAATCTCATTACCATCTTCATCAAATTGCATATTATTGGGAATATCAAAATCGACCACCTCATCGGGTAGCGGCCCTTCTCCTGCGGTATACAGATTCAACTGATAGACATACGCCAAAATCTGAGCAACGGACACATATAAATCCTCATGAATCTCACTTCCAATTGCCGCAGTGTGATAAACAGCTCTCGCGAGAGGCGGTGCTTCCACAATCACCACATCGTTTTCAACCGCAATTTCTCGAATTTTTAGTGCAATCTGGTCCACACCTTTTGCCACCACAACCGGCGCGGCCATAAAGTCATTATATTTAAGTGCCACACTAAAGTGCGTAGGGTTAGTAATAACAACGTCAGCCGTGGGTACATCTGACATCATCCTGCGCTGTGCTATTTCCATTTGCATTTGTCGAATACGACTTTTCACCTCCGGCTTTCCTTCGGAGTCTTTCATTTCATCTTTGACTTCCTGCTTGGTCATTTTCAGCTGTTTGTTATGTTGAAAAATTTGAAACGGCACATCAATCGCAGCAATAAGCAGTAAGGAGCTACAGAGTATAAGAAAACACCACGCGGCAATGTGGCTACCGTTTAAAATAGCCGCGTCAAGATCCTGTTTCGCCAAGTCTACTATTTTTGGTGAAAATAAATATATCAACACCATCGAGGTTCCCAGTACAACCAAAAATTTCGCAAAGGCCTTTACCATTTCCATCAAGCCCTTCACGGAAAATATTTTCTTCATACCTTCGACAGGGTTTAGCTTCGACAACTTCGGTTTAATAGAATCAGTACTAAAAAAAAACCCACCAACCATGCCAGGGCCGAGAATACTGGCCACAAATAAAATAGCAAAGATAGGAATCATGGAAATAAACACTTCATGCCAGCCCGATATCAGCATATTTGGGCCGCTATCACTAGAGTAAATCTGCGCTCGGGTAAGAATATAATTCTGCTTAAAAAGCTTCGTTATACTATCAACAATAGGATGACCAACAAACAGTAGCGAAATGGCTCCCGCCATCATCACCACTGCCGTACCTAACTCACGAGACCGCGCTACCTGGCCTTTTTTTCGTGAGTCCTGTTTTCGTTTCTCCGTGGGTTCTTCGGTTTTTTCCTGACTACTGTCCTTTTCAGCCATGATTCCAGCACGCCCCCCAGTCTATTAAGGGCAGCTCTAAAAATAGTTCTTTTTTGATGTAGGAAAGCATGAGAACAGGCGTAAGGGGGCGCGAGCGGGGGAAAAAGCACCGCACGGAGAACCGCAGCAGCGTACAAGTCATCCATAAGGATCCGTGTACGGAACTGACGTAACTGACGCGGAAAGAGTGCATTTTTAGAGGTGCCCTTAGCCAGGGTAAGATACAAGGGTATGCATCATTTCCTGCAGCTCAGAAAAAAGTTGGTTAAATTGCGGCAGCAATACACCCTGGACAATCCATACGACAACCAAACCATAAATAATGGTAAACGGAAAACCGATACTAAACACCTGTAGTTGCTGTGCGGCTCGGCTCATTACACCAAAGGTAAAATTCACAACATAAAGGGCGATAATTGCCGGTAGAGCAATTTTTAAGGCGCTTTTAAACATCCAACTTGATGAGGTGGTAATGTATCGATAAAACCCCACATCAAGCCCAGACAAGCTCAGCGGCAGCGTATTAAAGCTCTCAATCATAATTGCCAAAGTAATAAGATGCCCATCAACCGCCAAATAAAGCATGGTAAATAACATCAAATAGAGCTGACCAATAGAGACCGTATTCACCCCATTAACGGGGTCCATCATCATGGCAAAACCCAAACCCATTTGCATTGCCATTATTTGGCCTGCTAATGCAGCGACCTGTATAAACACCATCACTAAAAAACCAAGACCGATGCCAATAATCAATTGGTTAAAAACAAGAGGAACAGATTGCAAACTCAGCGCTTCAAACTCTGGAACCACTTTAATTTGAGACACGATTGATAACGTCACAACAATCGCAATCATTAATCGAACGCGCATGGTCACCAAGTTGCTACCAAAGATAGGCACCACCATAAAAAAGCCAGCAATACGAAAAAACGGCAATAGAAACCTGTTTGCAGCGTACATGATTTCGGCGTAAGTAAACTCTAACAAAAGACGCCTCCTAAAAATAAACCCATGGGGACATAATATATTAAACGTTACCGAACCAGTTCCGGTGCGATAAGAATCAATTTTTCCGTAAATTGCAGTATTCGATTCCCTATCCACGGCCCTGCGGTGACCAGAACAACAAAGGTCACTATAAATCGAGGCAAGAAACTCAGCGTTTGTTCGTTAATCTGAGTGGCCGCTTGAAACATAGAAACAATCAAACCAACGACAAGACTCGGAAAAATCGTAACAATCACAATACTGATGGTGATCAACGTTGCTTCACGGAAAAGATCAATTATGAAATCAGGTGACATAAATACCCCTGTGTTTTATGCATCAACACGATTTGTAACACCTCAGTGAACTCTGCAACTGTTCAGATTGCGTTCAAATTTGAGCGTGCGCTGAGGTGTTACCACGATTTTCGGTAGATGCCTAAGAGACTGTGCCAAAACTTGAGGCCAGCGTCCCCATCACCATTGCCCAGCCATCTACCATTACGAACAGCATGATTTTAAAAGGCAAAGAAATAATAAGTGGCGATAACATCATCATGCCCATGGCCTTCAGAATACTAGCGACCACCATATCTATAATTAAAAATGGAATAAAAAGTAAAAACCCAATTTGAAAGGCTGTTTTTAATTCGCTAGTAATAAAGGCAGGAATCAATACTGAAAATTCTACGTCCTCGGGTGTTTCATATATTTTTTTTGTTTTAGAAATATTTACGAACAGCTCGAGATCGCTCACCCGAGTTTGATTGATCATAAAACCATGGAACGGTACAGAAGCTCTTCTCACTGCTTCCATCGTCGAAATCTCTTCATTCAGATACGGTTCGAGCCCCACTTTATTTGCCTCATCAAGAACGGGGCTCATTATAAAAAATGTCATAAACAATGCTAAGCCGATGAGGATTTGGTTGGATGGCGCCTGATTAAGACCAATAGCCTGCCTCAAAATTGAGAATACAATAATAATGCGCGTAAAGGATGTCACCATCATTAACAGTGCGGGCAAAAGAGACAGCACTGTCATCAACATTAATATTTGTATCGTTACGGTATAATTTTCGGTACCGTCCCCTGATTTTGTTAACGTCACCGCCGGAATGCCTGCCGTATCCGCTACAACGTTTGAAGACAATGCAAGCATATAAAAAAGCGGAAAAATACGTATTGTAAATTTCAACAATGATATAAACACCTTATTTACGCCCCTTTTTTAATCATAGATATCAACTTCCCAGAGAAATCTTTTTCATTTTTATCTGAATGACTTGCTGGAGAGAGTCGATCTATGAGAGTAATTTGAGTACTGGTTGCACCCAGCAATAAGCGTTGATTTTCCACCATTACAATCAAAAGTTTTTCTTTATTCCCTATAGATAAGCTTGACTCGATTTGCATCTTCCCCCCCCCTCCCACCATGGGAAGATTAAGACGCTTCAAGCCCCATGCTAATCCAATCATAAGAACAACGATAAGCCCTAGCGCGAGCATCATTTCAAGATAGCTAGAAGTGGTCAGCCCTTTTTCTTGGGCCTGGTTATTGTAAAGCTGTGAAAGTGAGCTTTTATCGTTTTGTTTTTTAAATATATGGGTGTTTGACTTAGCACTTTCGGCCGACTGAGCTGAGGCCAGCTCCTCCGTCAATACCAAGGCGTCACCTGCAAAACATTCACTATTAGATAGCATTATATTTATCGTAATAGTGCTTACCACCATCATAAGCACCACGGATTTATTCAAGCAACGCGCACCCAAAAACATATGTTTCACCTTCTTTCACTTCATTAAAAGCAACTATTCAGCTCACGTTCAAATTCGCGCATAACGGCCTTAAAAAATAATCATTTATGCGTATAAATGCACATTTTTCGCCTTGTTCTGCTCAAACTTGAACAGTTACAGGGTTCGCTGAATAGTTACCATTAAAAATATCTACCCACTCAAGTCAAAAAACTAATGCCTTATTTGGTATTAATTTATTTTTCTTATTCTCTCTGACTGACTAATAATATCCGTAAGGCGAATTCCAAATTTTTCATTAACCACGACCACTTCTCCGTGCGCAATAAGGGTTCCATTTACCATTACGTCAAGTGGCTCCCCTGCAACACGATCAAGTTCAATCACAGAACCTTGATTTAATTGCAGTAGGTTTCTAATATTAATGTCAGTGGTTCCCACCTCCATCGAAATGGTCACGGGGATATCCATGATCACATCAAGGTTCGGCCCTCCATCGCTGCCTATTTCTGGCGGGGGAGGCTCTACCTGAGTTTGACCAGCGACATCTTCTATAAGCTCATCTAGCTTGGCTTGTTCGACGCCATCCTCATCATCGTCCTGTTCTTCAAGCGCTTTAGCCCATTCATCGGCCAGCATATCATCTTCACTTTTTCCCTTGTCCCCTGAGTCGCTCATGCTATGTGCATTCCTAGTTTTTTAAATTCATAGGTAACTGTCCAGCTCACGCTAAAATTTTAATGCAGTCTGAACAGTTACATTCATAGCAGCATTTACTGCCTTTTCTTAATGAATTTGAATTTCCTATCTTCTTCCTTTGCTCTCGGTATTCCTTTGGTTATTTTTAGCGCCAAGTTACCATTACTCGACCCAAGTTTTGTGCGAAAAAGCGGGATTCCATTTGCCGTAAGGGTTATATCATCCTGCAATTCCACGGGAATAATATCTCCCGCTTTTAAATCTCTCACTTGCTTTAACGTAAGCTCCGCTTGGGCCACCGTTGCGTTAATGGGCACATCCACCGTTAAGATTTCTTCTTTGAGCGATTTAGCCCATCGATCGTCACGATCATCCACTTCGCTGGTTACACCGGCATCAAGAACATCTCGAAGTGGCTCGATCATAGAGTACGGCATGGTGAGGTGCAGCTCGCCACCGCCTCCATCAAGCTCTATATGGTAGGTGCTGACCACAACCACTTCGCTTGGTGTGACAATATTCGCAAGCGCTGGATTCACTTCAGAGTTCAAATATTCAAAGTCAACATCGAGTATTGCTTTCCAAGCCTCCCGCATATCTTCACATGCTCGTTCTAATACCATTT
>JAESUE010000253.1 GCA_016763235.1 Pseudomonadales bacterium | reverse complement strand
TAAATGTTGGCGCGTGACGCCTTCTTATTTTTAAATTCCAACGATCAATTTCTAAATTGTCATATTGATTAACTTTGTAAGATTCTGGAGTTAATTCGTAATCATCACCAACCGGAAATGCTTCAGTTATATTGTTTAAAGATATTTTAAATTGAACTGGAAAAGCTCCACCTAAATCGATAAATGCTTTTTGCTCATACCATGTTCTTGTTTGATCTTTGTTTTGTTTAACTTCAGGTTGGTGATGCCCGTCAATAATCGCTACTTTCATTTTAAATCCCTTGCATGCGTATATAAATCGGTTTTAAATAAGAATGGTTATTAGTTACATATGACACTTTACTACTTTTGTAAAATAACACTACCACACAATAGTATTTGTATGAAACTGTTATTTGTACTTTGTGTCACACTTCAAATAAAATAGGGATTAGAATTAGAATGTGTATAGAACTATTAGCAAACGGACTAGAAACAGAGAATATGAAAATGGCTAAAACTATAAAAATCAGTGAAAACGCCCATAGAGCTTTAGAATTCGCTAAAACTTATAAGGGTATTCAAATTGGAAAATATGCATCAGTCGCAATTATTGAAGCAATCCAGAAGGAACATCCAGATGCTTACAATGCATTGAAAGAGCATGTACTCATAGTAGAAAAAGAAAAAGAAAAAGAAAAAGAAGAAAAAGAAAAAAATGATGAGATGAAAAATAAATGATATTGATTTGGTGCAAGGGTCGATAACAGATTAAATGTTAGAGTTTATTTTGTTTGGTGCAAGGGACGATGTTCGATAAATTCCCAAACTTGGGACAAGGGTACACTATTAAAGATAGTGTACCCTATGCGAGTCCGTACAAATCCGGCGGTATTTTATAATTGCTTGGAACTTGATTTGAAAAATCAAAAATTAGAATTTTTGAGATAGGTATAATTTGTGCTCCATCATCTTTTTTAAGATTCTGAAGAACAGATTCTGAAATTCCAGCAGCAACGATATCTAAAATGTTTCTACTAAATGTTGAGCTACTAGAATTTTTTTTCACATGCTCAAAACCTAATGACTTTATTGTCTGATAAACAGCAAAAAGGCGATTCACTTTAATTATACTAATACGACCAGTATTATTATTAATTGTCTCGTGTGTTTTACGTAGTGCTTCAAATACACTTACATCATTCATTCGTTTTAACTCCTGACCACTTAATGTCTTAAATATATCTTTCCAAGCGTCATTGAAAAGAGCCGTATATGCCCACGGATTAGCTTCAAAATAATCACAAAATTGAAATAAATTTGTCGGGATTGCTCTCCGATCTAAATAAACAGACTTAATCGTAGCTTCAAAGCGTACTGCTTGTTTTGCTCTATCTGTTTTCTTTAATGCTTCATTCAGTTTAGCAGATTCTAAATATCCCTTTCTTTTGCATTTTTGTATCTCTTGCTCAAGCTCCTCTAGCTTAGAGTAAACTTTTAAACTTTTATGTCTTGATTTCTTGCTTCCAAAATAGACTGTTGTTTCATAATTATCACCTCTGTTTTTAGTCTGACCACGTGAAATATAACGTAAGTGATCCATGAAAAGACGTTTCGATACAGGTGTATCTATAAAAATACTGTAGTTAAGATCTAACTCGGAAACTTTGGTGTTTTTATAATCCAGCATTTCAAATACGTCTGGATATGTTTCAGCGAGTAAAAAAAGCATATTGCGTGCACCTTTACGCATATCATCAAAACCATAAAGATTATGACCTTGTAATAATTTGCTAGGAGAGCACTTAAGCATCACATAGGGGTCACAATTACGCCCTCTTTCAAATATTTTAAACGCCATTCCGGTATGGCTTGACGGTAAAGATTCAAAGATTGTTTTTTCTTCTTCAATTATCTTTGTGCCGTCTGAAAGAGTAACAATATTACCTTGCGTTTTAATACAATTCGGCAGGGTCTCAAGAGGAATGTATGCTTGTGGCGTTTTGGTGTTATCACCGAGCCATTTAAGATGTTTTGATTTGAAAGGTATATTTAATACCAATGAGTCTAACATTTGTTATAATTGCCCTGTATGAATTTAGAACCGGCTGAGGACTGCAATCCTGTGACGCCGGTTTTTTATTGTGCGTCCATTATGTACTGCTTTACTATTGGTCTGCAATAGCATCAGCAATACGATGAAAAAGCCCCTTTTTAATATTCGTTTTTTGAGTCATATCTTTCAGTCGTAGTTGAATAGCTTCACGCACTTCTATTTCTTTATCTAAATTAGTTTGTAAGAATCCAATTGTTGTATTAGCGTTTAGATTCTCTCCTTTCAATCTAGCTACTTCGACTCTTAAAGCGTTTAACTCTTGTTCTCTTTCGTTATTCTCATACTGTAACGAGGTAACACTCTCGGTATTACTTTTCTGAGAAACTTCACCAAAACACTTAATAAGATCAACGACTTGAACTTCTTTCTTGTTCTGTGAATTTTTCCTAGATGCTATATCACCTTTCGTGATTCTAGCGTAAATAGTTCTATTGGCTTTTCCCACCATTTTTGCAGCTTCTGCTACTGTTACCCATCCCATTCTCAAACCCTCACTTCGTATTACGCTATAAGACTCTCAATGAGAAACATAAAAACATGTTGATGGCGCAAAAGGAAGTGCCCTTTTAAGGTCAAAACATGTTGAATCGCTACGCGAGCGAGATAGTTAACATGTAACGTCTTTGATTTTTTTAATAAATAAATCTTCCTGAGAAGCTATTTCTAATAATTTAGAGCAAGCTAAACGAACATTTTCTAATGCAGTATGTTTATCTAAATAAGCGTCATGTAAATCGTTATAACGAGATTCTAATTCTAGAGCTTTATTTTCCATGCTTTCAAACATATCTATCAGGGTCATTATTGTTTTAGATGCTGTTTTTTCTTCAAACCGATTAGAAAGTATTTCAAGTTGCTCTGAATGAAATTTATCTAATCTAAGTGTAAGTGTTTTTGATGTCATTATGACTCCTTTAAATTCGTATTAACTATATTTTGATAGCATTTAATCACAGGTGATTGTACTTTGATAGCATTTTTTACAATTTATTTTAACCTGGGAAGCTTTTTTGATAGCATTAAAATGATAGGAAGTCGCGAGCAGATTAAAATCGTGGAACCCTCCCCGCAAGCGGGGTCCCCTCCCCGTTTTTAACTCTCGCGAGTCATGATAGATTTTGTGCTTTGCATGCCATGGCTTGGAGAGTTGCATGTAATTGCTTTTGAATAATCACCGTATGCAAGAATGCCAAGGCAATGATTTTTTAAAACGAACGTATAACCGGCAGCCGACAAGTCTTTATCTGTTAATCCAAAAACAATGCTAGCGTTCTGAGACGCCACAAAATGTATTACCTGATCTTTGCTGTTATTCCACCTCATAACGCCCTGTAGATGGATTTGAAGCCCTGTATAAGGGTGTGATTTCTCGGCTTTCGCCCTTCTATCTCGTTCTTTTTCTGATTCTGCTTTTAATTGTGCTCTAGCGATTTTAATTTCTTCAAGTTTCGCCTTGGTCTCTGGTGAATCTTTGTTGTCTGATTTTTGATTATGTATTTTTTGAGGGCTTATTCTATGTGTTTGAGGTTGAGCTATAGCCATTTCTTTTTGTGTTAAAAGTGATGAATTTTTAGTTTTATCAGACATAGAAGTAAATGAAGAAATAGAAAGAGGTATGCCAAATAGAATAAATGAAGCAGCAATAATTACAGTCCAAGACTTCCAAAACGGTTTTACATCTGAAGCGACAGCTTCGGCCGCTGATTTATTAGATCTAGTATGGGATTTATAAAAAGGGAATATATGTTTTTCATAATTTCTAAATTCAGTATTCATAACTTCACCACGAACACCGTCTTGAACCTTACGTATATACTTTTTTTCAGTACCGAATGCAGTCGCTTTTTTTACTCGATAACATAGCTGTACGAGATCTATTATATTTTTATCAACTTTCCCATAAGACTGAGTTATTAGTAAAACATCTGCGAGCTCATGACGATGCATCGAAAACCACTCTTCAACTTCTTGACTCGTTTTCCCTCTTCTTAGACAAAAATGACACTCATCAATAATATATGGCGGTCCTGTGCCTGTTCCGGGATGTCGCCAATCATCACCATAAAATTCAGCTGTAGAAAACGCTCTTATAACACCTTTATTTTGTATGATATTTATAAGGTCTACTGATTTCGGATAAACCTTTTCGAAATAATCTAAATTCAAAGGTAAATTAGTAATTACTTTTCTACCTTCCTGAATCGCGGGTATTATATGAAAAGCTACAGCTTCATAAGATTTACCACCGCCTGGTTGTCCAAGTAGTAGATTAATCATGATCCAAGTCTTACGAAAGGTATTAATTGTAGAGAGAAGCGTATAAGAATCGAAGCAACTATCATCGAAAGAGCAACGTCTAACCCTATTAAGCCGATCATATTTAATACTTGCGAGGGCAGGCCGTCCACATAACTTTGAAGATCAAATGGTGAGTTAGATCCAGAAGCATAATTTAGCATATGCAAAGCCAATAACATTAATTGCTCTAGAACCATTAATAATACATCACTCATCATTTCATAGATTGTCAGAATACAGCTCTGAAAAAAGACGATAGTATCGTTATACATACAACCAAAAAAACTACCTACATAATCAATTAAATCTTGCATTTTTTAAGCTCCAAAAATTATTGAACGGCAAGTAAATCCCGCTGTAATTAAAAGTATTAAACGTATAAATCCGTAAATATAAGACGGCAAAGAGAGGTCATAAGTTCCGAGATTTAAGAAGCCCCCGAAATTGAAATTGGCTATAAATTCCGGTTCTGTTCCAGAAGTAGGAAGTTCTAAATCTAAAGTTTGTAAAACAGGTTGTTTTTCAAATTTATCGTGGAAATTTTCAAATATTGAAGTTATAGAGTCGGGATAATTGGAAACCCAAAATGAGGTTACATCAGTTGTATTTGAACATTCGAAAGGGTCTTCTGTTTCAGTCTCGAAATTAGCATAGCAATAAACTTCATACGTATAAAAACCATTAACTAAATCTTGTGATTTGTGCCAAAAGTAACCGCTACAGCCATAGTTGTTACTTGCTGCACAAGTTGCATAACTACCATAATCAACTGCTTTTGCATAACTACAAACGATTCTTGCAGTGTCTTGAATGCTTTCGTTTATATCTGGGTAATCAGATTCGGTGAATCTATTAACAGAATCTTCTGGATTAGGTGTCCAGTCTGCTTGTGCATTAATTGAGCTGAAAAGTAAATAAATAAACCCCATAAGAATGATAAAACGAATTAATCTAAACATATCAACCGCCGAATATAAGAGCGCGACAGGTCCACGCAGCTGTAATGATTATGCAGAGACGGATAAATGCTAATACATAATCTGCAATTGTCATTGTCTTGCATCCATAATTCATTTCTGAGGCTAAATTAAAGCAAAATTCATATGAAAGGCTAGATCCGGTGGACGGCAAAGAGAGGTCTAGAACATCTAATACTGGTTGTTCTTCAAAGCTTAGTTTTTGATCTTCCCATAGCTTTGTCACACCATTTGGATAGTTAGTTGACCAAAATGCAGAAGGTGATTCGGTTCCAGTAGAGCACTCGAAAGACTCGAAATCTTGAGGAAGATTATTGCAAACATCGTTATACCAGTACTTCGATTGTGATATGCATTGCTCTTCAAAACTCGCAACGGTTTGAGGAAGATTATTGCAAACATCGTTATACCAATACTTGGATTGTGATATGCATTGCTCTTCAAAACTCGCAACGGTTTGAGGAAGATCGTTGCAAACATCGTTATACCAATAATTATCATTTGCTATACAAATCTCTTGTGGTGTTTGTTCAATATTCGTAAAGCAAAAATATTTAAAATAAATGTAAGGAGACGATCCGGTAGACCACCAAAAAGCACCTTGATCAGCATTACATACCGATGTGTTTGATAATTGATTACAATTTCCACCTTTTTGAGCGTTACAAGCAGCCTGCGCATCGCTTGAACTACCGCTTTGAGTAATTTGGAAAGTGTTTGCAGCGTTGATATTAATACTGTAGATCAAAATAAATAAAAATAGATATCTCATGTTTAACCTAGTTATTTTTTGCAAAAAAGGGGCCTAAGCCCCTATTTCAAGCTATAAGCGTGGCCCCATTGCTTGAATCATTACGTAAGCAGATATACCGCCTAATAGTGCAATAATTGCAAAAAATAAGGCCATGCTTATAGATGCCATTAAGCTTTTTTGACGCCACGTTTTGCAAGATCAATGCCTTTAAAAGCCATCGCAATTCCGATAACTAGTACACCTGTTGCGCTTGCGAATGTTGCTACCGTTGATAAATCTACTGCTGCGAAAATATCAGCCATTTTAATACTCCTAAGTTTTACGAATGAGGGATTTTGCAACCCCGATTTGAGCGCCTATGTACCAGAAAAAAATAACGGTTCCAAAGGCCCAACCAAAGACCCCAGCAATTTCTAACGGATCTACCTGAACGGTTAGAACCATGTTTTGATATTGAAGGGAATCTATAAGAACGTAAGACGAACAATCTTGGTCAGAATCGTTAGTCAATTGCAGTTGATTTGAAGAATCGATTACAAAACAAGCCATCTCGCGCCCCTAATTTTTTATGACTGAAT
>JAESUE010000252.1 GCA_016763235.1 Pseudomonadales bacterium | reverse complement strand
GAGCCTTCTTGGCTGGCCACGCAGCCACCCACGCCAATGATCAAATTAGGGTTTTTATCTTTCAGCTTGCGCCAGCGCCCTAGCTGATGGAACACCTTTTCTTGTGCTTTCTCTCGAATGGAGCAGGTGTTTAACAGTAATACATCTGCTTCTTCCGCATTATCTGTTAGCTCCATGCCCTCGTCAGCTTCCAGTAAATCAGCCATTCGAGATGAATCGTATTCATTCATCTGACAACCGTGAGTCTGTATAAATAACTTTTTAGCCATGTTTTAAATGCTGCAACGCTGAGGAATAGGAGGAAAGGGCCGAAGATAAAGGGGGGTAGTATAAGTCAGCTATCCCTAAACCCAAAGCAGTCCTTGCTGGCGTGATGCAGAAGCATCAACTACATATTAATGATGGGGATTAATTTAACGTCCTCAAACCCGTATTTATTCCCTTAACTCTCTGCTCTGTATGTAGTGAGTTATTCCGCATCCATAAAAGCCAGAGATCGCCATGACAGCCTGGAATGCCAGCTATTACCCCAGCTCTTACACCGTTGAAACGGGTGAGGAGCTGCGCGTTCATAATCGCAAATATTACCAATACGACCCGAAACCTTTGGGGGAAATACTTATCGAGGCAGGGGTGATCACTAAAAAACAGCTGAAAGATGCCTTGATCACCCAGTCTCATACTGAGGATATGCGTATTGGTGAGGCCCTAGTGAGAAATGGCGCGGTTACCCCCGAGCAGGTTTGTCTCGCTTTGTGCGCACGTTTTGGATTGCCCTTTGTAAAACTGAGGCAGTTTGAGATTGAACCCGATGCCATGAAGCTTATTCCATCCCGTGTTGCGCGCCGGTATAAGGTGATGCCACTTATTGAAGATGAGGAGCGGGTGGTTGTCGCAGTGAGTGACCCTACCGACCTTGAGCTAATCAACACCTTGCGTTTTCTTACCCATAAAGTTCTGGAAATTGCTGTTGCCCTCCCCGAAGATATTGCATTTGCTATCAGTACGTATTATCAGCGAGACGACTACAGTGAGGCCATGGATTCCCTCATAGTGGAGTCATTGGCGACATCTGCTAATGAATCAGATGAGGACGTCGAAGAGCAGGCCAATGAGCAACCCATCGTGCAGTTGGTACAAAATTTAATGACCGATGCGCTGGTTAGAAAAGCCTCCGATATTCATGTGCGCCCTGAGCAAAATGATGTAAACGTGTATTTTCGTGTGGATGGTGCTCTGCAATGGGTGCGCCACTTTAGCAAACAGTTGTTACCAGCCGTTGTTAGCCGCATAAAAATCCTGGGTGATATGGATATTTCAGAACGTAGGCTTCCGCAAGATGGGCGCGCTCGCATTAACTATTTAAGCAAGTCGGTGGACTTGCGAATTTCGGTCATTCCAGCGCTTTATGGTGAAAGTGTCGTTATTCGCTTGCTGGATACTGAATTTGCAAAACGGGATTTTGATGAGCTGGGTTTTAGCAAGAATGATTCTGATCGCCTAAAAAGCATGTTAAGCGCGACCAGTGGTATATTCCTCGTTACTGGCCCCACGGGTTCGGGAAAAACCACAACACTTTACACCGCAATTTCTCAAGTTCGCCAAACGGGTGTTAACTTGATTACCGTTGAAGACCCCGTTGAATATCATCTCGATGGCTTGACCCAAGTGCAGGTGAATCATCAGACTGGCTACAGTTTTGCTCGGGCTTTGCGTCATATTCTCAGGCATGACCCAGACGTTATTATGGTGGGAGAAATACGGGACTTGGAAACAGCACGCATGGCGATTGAAAGCGCCTTAACCGGACACTTAGTACTGAGTACGCTACATACAAATAGCGCAGCTTCTACCGTGATAAGGCTGCTGGAAATGGGCATCGAGCCTTATTTAGTCAGCAGCACCCTTGTTGGGGTGTTGGCTCAGCGTCTGGTGCGTTGTAACTGTCCACATTGTTTAAGTGAAGAAAATGTTGAACCTTACATTCGAGACCAACTGCGCTTAAACGCAGATGACCACTTTGTACATGGAGAGGGCTGTGAAGAGTGTCAGCACAGTGGTGTGGCAAGCCGGCAGGCTGTTTATGAATTGCTGCAGGTGACTCCCGAAATGCGCAGCCTCATTAAAGAAGGCGTACTGGTTGATGATATTCAAAGGCAAGCTGAAGCTGATGGCATGGTGCCTCTGACTGCCCAAGCCCTTGAGTTGGCGCGCTCCCAGCATTTACCTCTGAGCGAAGTGCACAGAACTCGCCTCGAATAACGTTTTAAGATTGGTAACGACTCAGCTCACGCTTAAATTCGTGCATAGCAGCGTTAAAAAATGATCATTTAGCCATATAAATGCACATTTTTCGCCTTGCTTTGCTCCAATTTGAACGCAATCTGAACTCTTACAGAGTTCGCTGAGGCGTTACTAAGATTGTTTGCAACTGTTCAAAACTCGCTCAAGTTTAAATAGAACCTGAATAGTTGCAATTGTTTTTAACCAAACATTTTCTCGTAGTCTTCTAAATTTTACCCTGTTTATGAAACCTAAAATGGGGTTGAATGTCTCAATTGCGGGTATAAATCTCGTTTTGTTCGTTTCTTTTCATTTCATCGCTTGACATATTATGTCAGGCGGCCTATTTTTGTGGACATAATATGTCAATAAGGCTGGAGCTTTAACTATGACTATTCAGGATATCGCGTTACGTTTTTCAGAGCAGAACAGTTATGAGGGCGCAACGTTTGATGTGCAAATTATCCCTGGCGAAGTAGAAGTATTGCAGATTATCGTCGGTGAACTGGAAGAAGTACCGGTCTACCTTTCTATAACCGACTCCCAAATCTTATGTATCGCCTACCTGTGGGATGAAAACGAGGTGGATCAGGAAAAGCGTAGCGATATGTTGGAAACCATGCTCAGCATGAATATTCCCATGCCGCTTTCTTCTTTTGCCCGTATTGGTGATAAGTACGCCATTTTTGGTGCATTGGCGGTGACATCCGGTTTTGATGATGTTGCCCATGAGGTGATTGTTTTGAGCGAGAATACCGTAGAGGCCCTGTCGGCCCTAGAAGAATTTCTCGTGTAAGGTTCGGCTAAAGTAGCCGTAAAGGTTTTCAAATTAATTTCTTATCGAGGAGTATGCAAATGAACGTGTTTAAAAAAATCATGACAGCAGTAAGAGGTGGTGCTCGTGAAGCAGGGGAGGCGATTGTGGATGCCAATGCCATCCGTATCCTCGAGCAAGAAATTAAGGATGCCGAAAACCATATGGAAAAAGCAAAACGTGATCTCACCGATGTAATGGCCAAACAAATGCAGGCAGAGAGAGAGCTGCGACGCAATAATGATTCTATCTCTGAGCATGAGGGGTATGCAATCAAAGCCCTGGATAAAGGCGATGAGGCACTTGCGCTAGAAGTGGCTGAAAAAATTGCCACACTGGAATCTGAAAAACACGAACAGCAAGAAGTCGTCACTAGCTTTGCATCACACTCTACACGGCTTAAAGAACTGGTGCGCAAGAGCGAGCGCTTGATAAAAGACCATCAACGACAACTTTCTATGGTTAAAACCACAGAAAGCGTACAAAAAGCCACGGCAGCCATTACAGACAACTTTGCAGCAACGAATTCAAAAATGTCCAGTGCCAAAGAATCACTAGAGCGAATAAAAAAGCGTCAAGTGAATTTTGAAGATCGCCTGAAAGCTGCTGAAGCACTAGAAGAAGAAACCAGCGATAAAGGCCTGCAAGATAAACTTAAAGCGGCCGGTATTGGCGAGCAAGATGCCAGTGCGCAATCAGTGCTTGCACGTTTGAAGTCCAAGAGCTGAAGCGATAGTAAGTCGCATACGTTCTCATTTTTCGGCAATGCAATACAGGCATCTTGAACGCACATGAAAAAGTTATTCAATAAACTCAGAGGAAAAAGTGCTTCGAAACAGTCAAAGCTAGAGCACCCACGACAATTGTCGGTGGGTGATCTCATGCAGTTGGACGATAGCTTTGCGCTACCGGCTCTACTTCGTGGCGCTATGCTGGAAGTGCTGGAAGTAAATACCAGCCAATTTGAATTTAACCATGAGCCAGAATGGATATTAAAGGGAGAGTCTGAGCAATCAGTTTTTTTCTCCATTAGCGAGGAGGACGGTGAAAGTTACGCGGCTTTTTCGATAAAAATAGAGCGCGCCGATGTAGATGCCCTCTTCGATATGGATCAATTTTCCAGCATATTTGACGACGAATCTCTCGCCCGCCTCGATGCTAAAACCACCGAAGGGGCGTTGGCAGGTTGGCTTGCAGAAAGTTATGAGCAAGACGGCCAGTCAGAGCGTGGTTATTTCTACCGGGAGGATTATCGGGCTTCGCAACCCCCGTCCACAGAGGGAAGCGGTGAGCCTTTTGATTGCTACTGTCTGAGTAATGAGGATGATACCCATGCCCTAGAGATCGAGGTTTGGGGGAGTGGTGACACCGATGTATTACTAACTCTTTATCGCCCACTGAGTGATATTCGTGAGCTGTGGCCATCCAGGAAAGCAGGCTCGTGAAAAAAAAGAATATGCCCGAAAAATGGCAGAAAGAGGCGGATGCGATCAAAGCAGTGCAGGTCGCTTTTGATTTGGGCGAAGAAATTCAAGCAGTGATTCGTCGAGAAGCCCTTGAAATGGGTTTGAACCCATCGGATCGTGTGCGCGAGATTCTTGGTTTGCCGGTTTCCCGTCGCACTGTACGTCCTCGGCTTTCCATCTCTTTAACTCCGGACGATTTTGTTCAGTTAGCCGGGGACTATAAACTCAATTCTGCTGATAAAGTGGGCTTGAAGCGTGAAGCCGCGCAGGTTCTGATTGATTACGTTGAGAAAAACCGCAGTTAAATAAAATCGCTGTGTTAGACTTTTATTAAACACCCAGCATTTTTCTGTTTTTAAAGTGATGTATATCTATAGCGATAGTAATTTCGACGCTTAATAGCGTGCTTATTTTTTACTGGTTTCGTTGTAAGTGAAAAATATAGGCGTACTTTCAGCACCATTACCTATAGGGCACCTCTATAAAGCTATGGGTGTATTTAGACTCAACGAGTCATTCTGACTGACGATATTCCAATAAATGTTAAATCTATTAAGACGTAGCGTTCGGCTCAGACGCCGAGATTGGTATTCTGAGCAAACGGACCTCACGATAAAACGCCGATTACGTCGTTTGATTATTTTACTGCTATGCGTGGCCGTGGCACACAGCGGCCTCATGGTGGCATTTGAAGATTTGTCTTTGCAGCAGGCTTTTTGGCTACCGTAACGACAATCACCACAGTGGGTTATGGAGACCTATCTCCCCAAACTCTCGCTGGTCAAATTTCAACGATCCTACTACTATATTTACTGGGCATCGCGCTGTTGGCACAAGTGGTGGGCGAATATATTGATTACCGTATTGAAACCCGCGAAAAAATGGCACAAGGCCGATGGAGGTGGAAAAAGATGAAAGACCACATATTAATTCTAAATACCCCCTCCACAGACAGGGTGACCTACCTTGAGCGGCTGATCCAGCAAATTCGCAATACTCCGGGGCTTTGTGAACATCCTGTGCAGCTACTAACGCCTTCATTTTCCGATGGCCTGCCCGAGTCTTTAAAGCTTCTTGGCGTAGTGCACCATACGGCTTTGCCGGAAAGTAGTGAGGCGCTGATAAATGTAAACTTGGATAAAGCCGCTTATGTTTTAGTTTTAGCGGAAGATGCTCATGATCGTCGTTCTGATAGCTGCACACTTGATATTCTCGACCATATTAAACGCCAGCATGTGGATGCTTATGTCGTTGCGGAGTGTGTTCACGATAATAATAAATCCCGATTTATGCAGGTTCGAGCCGATTCGGTGCTAAGGCCGGTGCGCGCCTATCCGGAATTATTAGTGCGCGCACTGGCCGCTCCGGGAACGGAACAAATTCTTGAAAACCTGTTTACCTACCAAGGCGTGCACGCTCATCGTTTTGATGTTTCGTTAAGTGGTCTTAGTTGGGGTGAAGTGGTGGAAAAGTTGATCCGCGCGGGAGTTGGAACGCCTCTTGGTTACGTGCAGCAAGACAATAAAGTGGTCACCAACCCGGGTGTTTCAGAGCAGGTGAAAGGGAAAGCAGTGATTGTTATGGTTAATCAAGCCTACAAATCTAATGAAGACATAGTGAATGAGGCTCTGTCTTGTTAACTGATAACTATTCAGCTCACGCTCAAATTCGTGCATAACGGTGTTCTCTGAATAGCTACAAATGGAGGTGATCAGTATTATGCGTAGGTCTTATAAAAAGAATGCCTTTAGAATGCTGGTTCTTATCGCTTTGTTATGGTGTATAGAAATAATTAACAGCCTGATGGGGCACAGGCTAAATGTCTTGGGTATTTACCCTGGAGCAGACAGCCCCCTTCCTGGAATCTTTTTTGCTCCCTTCCTGCACGGAAGTTTTGGCCATCTCGGTTTAAACACCCTGCCACTCTTTACACTTGGGTGGTTGATGTCCCTGCGTGGCTTTATTCGTTACATCTGGATCTCACTATTTATTGTCGTAATCGGAGGGTTAGGCGTGTGGGTTTTTGGAAGGGAAGCATTTCATGTGGGTGCAAGTGGGCTGATTTTTGGTTACTTTGGTTACCTAGTGGCGCAAGGGGTGTTTGAACAAAGCTTCCGCTCCGTTTTTATTGCTAGTGGCATTGTTGCAGTTTATGGCGGGATGATATTTGGTGTATTGCCCATATCAAGCAGTGTTTCATGGGAAACACATCTCTTTAGCCTGTTGGCAGGGATTGCTGCTTGTCGTATATGGAGCCAACGCCCCCTCCCAAAATCGAACAACAAAACAGTTTAAGCCAGAAGAAGTCCTGCGTTATGTGTTTGGCGTAGAGTTGCATTCCCTGAGTACAATCCCTTACACTGCGCAATCTGATTGAAAGTCTATATACCCATAGCGGTATAGCTCTAAAGTTGAGGAAATAAATGCCATCATTTGATGTGGTCTCCGAAGTGGATATTCACGAAGTGGCCAATGCAATAGATCAAGCAAATCGGGAAGTTGCCAAACGTTTTGACCTGAAAGACAGCGGGTCACATTGTGAGCTTAGCGATACCGACGTAACGCTGACTTCTGGTGCTGATTTTCAGCTGAAGCAATTAGTCGATATTGTTGAAGCAAAGCTGATTAAGCGCAATGTGGATATAAAATGTCTGGAGTATGGTGACGTAACGCCTTCTGGTAAAGAGGTTACGCAGCTTCTACAGATTCGCCAAGGTCTTGACTCGGCTCTTTGTAAAAAAATCGTTAAGCTGATTAAGGAAAAAAAGCTTAAGGTGCAAGCTGCAATTCAGGGGGAAAAAGTTCGAGTCACCGGAAAAAAACGCGATGACTTGCAGGGTGCAATGGCTTTACTCAGGGAAGAAAGTTTAGAACTGCCGCTTCAATTTAATAACTTCCGCGATTAATTGATGCAGCTTTGGCTACACCTGCTAGGGTGTAGTTGAGGTAGGGTGAGGCAAAGAATTGCGCGATGTCAGTTAAACTTCCCTCCCTATGAGTGTAAATTGAATATCAGAATACTGTCAGCCTAAGTATTTTTTCTTAGCGCGTGCCGCTTTGGTTGATGGTTTAATCGATGATGGATGTCTGTTCGTTAAAGAGGTAAATAGCCGAACAAACAATACTGTCCATCATCATAAAGGCATGACAACTTTTATCATTTAGCATAGTGAGATTCTAATGAACGTAAGCTCTTTTCTAAGAAATATTATAATCAGTATTACCATGGCTCTTTTGGCCTCCTTTGTTCTTAATGGGGCGGATGGCCTGCTTTCTCCCAATACGCTCATCCTGTTTGTTTTTATATTGGTATCCTGCGTACTTGCATCGCTCAATTTTAATACGAGTGATGTTGTTTCGAGTGATATTGCTCAGAGTGATGAGGCTGGCGTGAATACGCCTGCAAAAAATACATCGACTGGCTCTCGCGATGAAGGGCAAGTAAAATGGTTTAACAGCTCTAAGGGTTTTGGCTTTATTACCCGTGATGACGGCCAAGATGTGTTTGTTCACTTTCGATCAATTCGTGGTGAAGGGCGTCGCTTCCTTCGCGATGGTCAAAAAGTAGCGTTTGAAACAGGGCAAGGGGAAAAAGGCTTGCAAGCAGAGGATGTAGAAGTTCTTGACGAGTAAGTGAAATTGTAACTGTTCAGATTGCGTTCAAATTTGAGCAGAACAAGGCGAAAAGTGTG
>JAESUE010000251.1 GCA_016763235.1 Pseudomonadales bacterium | reverse complement strand
TGATTTCAGAACCTGATTTCCGCAATTTCTGCCCATGGTTTCTACCTTATTATCTTCTTTTTGCCCACTAAAAACTGTCCGAAGTGTTGATCTATAGAATCATGTATTATGGGCAACGCTCAGCGCCGTCTCATTCAATAAAGAGGTTTTAAACATGAAAAAACTCACCACACTCGCACTTATTACAACCTTTTCAATACTCACCGCTTGCGGAGGGGGCAGCGGCGATAGCGAAACCCCGCCCACGAGAACACTAGGGGATGGAGATAGATCCTACGCTGAAGAACTTGCCATTGCAGCTGGGGAAGGTTCTAAAAGCTTGGCGGGGTCCGAGAGTGGTGGTTTCTTACCATTAGGTTTTGTAAGCACCGAGAATGCAATCATTGATGGCCTAAAGCAATCTTTACAGCAGTCATTCGAACTCAACAGTACTGACAGCCTGCTACCCCTTGGTATTCAAGAAACCATAACAGAGACAGAGAATGGTGGCTGCGGTGGGTCTATGGAGACAACCTCAACCACTACAACACCCGACGATACTAGCTCTGGAAACATCTACCCCCTGCATTACGAAGGTACCTCTACGTTTATCGATTATTGCAATGAAGACGACGGTTTTGAAACTATCTTTAACGGCTCCCTAGCTTGGGCGTACTCCATAACAGACCCTAGTAGTTTCTCATGGGTTTGGGATTATAATGTGAGCTATTCAACAAACAGCCCCTATGGACCACAAACAGGGCGTTTTGTGTATAAAGAATCATGCAGTACCATCAACGGTGTTGAGACGTGTTCCACCAATTCAGAACCTTATGTCGCATCCACTGGCACAAGTTACACCTTTGAAAATGCAACTGTTTCGGGTAATTCCTTTTCTGGGTACAACATTGAAGGCAACCTTATCGATAACCAAGGGAATAGTTTTAGCGTAAGCGTTCAGGGGTTTACACAGTGTGACTCAGGAAACGTATCGACCGGAACTATCACCATTACCAGCAGCGCTGGCGAAACTGTTTCAGTGAGTTTCCCGAACTGCAATGAATGCGTTATCAGCTATGCTGGAGATTCTTGGACGATTCCTCAGCCTTAATCAGCATAAAAATATTTTTGAAATAAAAAAGGGAGATTGAAATCTCCCTTTTTTATAACACTATTTCGACCAACTATATTCGTAACACCTCAGCGAACGCTGTTATGCACGCATTTTAGCGCGAACTGAGTAGCTACCGACCTTCTAGTCTTCAAACTTCACACCAATGCGATGCCCTACTTCTTCATAGGCTTCAATCACGCCGCCTAAACCCTGTCGAAAACGGTCTTTATCTAACTTTTTACGGGTTTCTTTATCCCACAGACGACATCCATCAGGGGTAAATTCATCACCGAGCACCACTTCACCTTTAAATAGTCCAAACTCTAATTTGTAATCAACCAGCAGCATTCCACCTTCAAGGAAAAGCGCTTTCAACACATCATTCACGGCAAAAGTTAGCTGTTTCATTTTTTCTACGTGCTCAGCTTCTGCCCAACCAAATGACTGAATATGAAATTCGTTGATCATTGGGTCACCAAGAGAGTCATCTTTCAGAAAAAACTCAAACGTCGGCGGATTTATATCTTTACCTTCTTCTATTCCGAGTCGACGACAAATGCTTCCTGCGGTGATGTTTCTTACCACGCACTCAATGGGAAACATCTCAAGGTGCTTAACCACAGACTCCTGCTCTGAGAGCAAGGAATCAAAATGGGTATTAATACCTGCCTCTTCCAACTTTTGCATAATAAAGGCGTTGAATTTGTTATTCACCATACCTTTGCGACTCAATTGTTCAATTTTTTTGCCATCAAAAGCCGAGGTATCATCCCGAAAAAATAAAATGAGTTTATCTGCATCATCGGTGGCATACACAGATTTTGCTTTGCCTCTAAATAGTTCATCAAGCTTGTTCATTTTTTCTCCAAGTGGATTTCAAAGGATTATGTTGATCACGCTAGCGTGCGCCATGGCATTCCTCGCTGCTGGCAAACAAAATCCATTTTTTCCACGTCTTTTCCAAAGTGTTGGCGGAATAACGATGTAATCGTTTCCCGATGATTATTTTTTTCACTGACATGTGCTATCGCTAAAGCATGCACATTTTCAAACTGTAATGCCTTTACTAATGCCAGGGATTGTTCGTTACTGAGATGACCCCGATCACCCGCTATGCGCGCTTTTACCGATTCTGGATAGGGGCCGCTGTCGAGTAACGCATTATCGTAGTTCGCTTCCAATATCATTGCATCACAGTCTTGGTAGGCATTTAGCACTGCTTCGCAGGCGTAACCAATATCTGTCAATAAACCCAGGCGCTGATGGTTTTCTCGTATGACATATTGGCAGGGTTCTGCCGCATCATGCGAAACGGCAACACTTGTAATCTCAAGCTCACCAAAATCAAGCACATCACCTGCGTTTATTAGCACGCTGCTCTGAATATCTTCCAGTGCATTTGCTGTGCCTTGGGTCATATATACCGGCGTGCCATAACGTTTTGAAAACAGCTTAACGCCAGCAATATGATCACCGTGCTCATGGGTCAGGCATATAGCGGTAATATCCGCTGGCTTTTTGCCTAGTCGCTCTAACCTCAGCAGAGTTTGCTTATGATTAAACCCACAGTCGATCATGACGCAAGTTGTTGCGCTTTCAACCAACGTGGCGTTTCCTCGACTACCACTGCCTAAGGAGGCGTAACGCATAACAATCTACTCTGTGTCGCCGTGGCTATTCTAGATTTTCTTTCAGAACGCTAAGAAAAGCTTGCTGAAGCATGGGGCTTAGAGCGCTCCCTTTTTCTGCATTCAGTAACACACTGGTCTCTCGGCCTTCTGAGTTCACTTTGAGGAATACCAAACCGCTGCCTAATGATTCCTTTTCCAGCTTAGCCCCTTTTCGTAAGCGCTTATAAAAGTTGTTTCCCTTGCCCTCTTTATCCGTTAGTCGAATAAAGTAAACACCTTCGCTACGATTTAGATCTTCTACCGGAAATTCACCTTCTTTCAGCGCCTGCCCTACCTGTTTCCAGCCGTAGTTAAAACTCTTGCGCAGCTTTAACACGGGCTTCCCATCCAGCCAGGTGATTTCTAAGAGCGGATCAGTGGAAATACTTTGACCAGCAAGTGAAACGTTTGCCTTGCTGTAATCCTGCTTGGAAAGAAACTGATTAAGCCCAGACAACAGGTGCTGAGCCAAAGGCAACAGAGCCTCGGAATTAACCCAGTCGATGCTATTGCTGTCCGGCAGTTGCGCCAAAGATGCTGCTTTATGCTCGACCACTGACAGGTAAATATTACTGATATCCGCATCGCTCCCGCGCTCTATCCGAACGCGTAACTTACGATAAACATCCGTGCTGGAAATATTTTCATCAAAAAGCGCACCACCACTGGCCGCCATCATCCAGTTACTTTCAATAACCCCAGTCCGGGTATCTTCTTTATGTACAGAAAGTGACTCAGCCCGAAAATAATGATGCAGAACGCTCCAAACCTGACCAGGTTTTGCGTTCAGGCGTATCCACTGACGCGCACCTTTTTTTCTGAGCTGTACTTTTTGATCATCCCAGATAATTTCAAGCGCTTTTGGCTGGGGCAGTTTAAATTTCTTTCCACTGCTCGATTGCCCAAGGTTTTGAGTCACTTCTGGAACAGAATAAAGCGCTATGAAACGAGGCGTAGTCAAGGTATCGGGCACCTCAAGTACTTTTGCATTTTGCACTTTCATATAGTCAGTAGATTGCGTGCTGCTCTGAAAACCTTTTTTATCTTCAGGAAGTAAACCGCATGCAGCAGTAAGAATAACAGTTTGAACAGTAAGCAGCCGAATGCCAGTCCGCATAGCCATGTGAATCCTTTTAAAATTTCGGTTTGCCAACAAGAAAGACAAGTCCAAGGAATAGAGCTTCAAAGTTGCCACGTTATAACAGCCCAGAAGACTGAAGCGCTGCTCTTAACAAACCATGGTACTGAGAGTTTAACTCAGTAAGAGGGAGCCTCAAGTAAGGAGGGATTAATCCCATTTCTGCCAAGGCCCATTTAACCGGAATAGGGTTAGACTCCACAAACAGGTTCTGATGGATTGCGCCGAGCTGTGTATTGATTGCCCGCGCCTTTTCAGCGTCCCCTGCAAGAGCAGCTGCGCACATTTCAGACATCTGCATGGGTGCAACGTTTGCTGTAACAGAGATATTGCCCTTTGCCCCCATCAATATCAGCTCTACTGCGGTGGCATCATCACCGGAATACACCGCAATTTTACCCTCACAAATATCTAATACTTGCTGACCACGCTCAAGATCACCAGTGGCCTCTTTAATTGCAACGATATTGGGCAAACCTGCCAAACGACGCCGACGTAATGATAGTGCCAATTCCCGGAATGCTGAGTAGGATTTTTCCATGAGTTGATTGTTTAATGAAGAGAACTAATTCGTCTTCAATTTTTTCAATGCGATTAAGTAATGTTTGATATTCATCAAATAAATCCGTCATGATTGTTTTCAAGCGAAAACTGGTTTGTTCATTGGCAATGACATTTTTCATGCCTGAAATAAAGGCTTTTTTTCCCAGGTCAAAAATAATACCAAACTCACTTAACAAACCTCTCGCCTGATTGCTTGTCGCTGTTTTATTTTTAATGAGTCGATCACGAACGCGGTGCAAACACATAATTTCTTGTTGGTGCGCTGTTTTTATTGGAACAAAACGAATGTAGGGGCGCTGGCTTGCTTCAACAATTGCCAGGGCATCGTTTCGATCATTTTTGTTACCGCGAACAAAAGGGGTAACATGTTGAGCAGGAATTAGTTTTGCTGTGTGCCCCAGTTCTTCAATTTCTCTCGCCCAATAACTGGAAGAATAACAAGCTTCCATAAACACCGTCGTCGGAGGCTGTTGAAGCATGAATTCAATCAGCGCGTGGCGTTTTATTTTTTTAATGAATTGTGGTTTTATGTGTTCACTCACTCCACAAACTTGAAAAACATTCTTTGCTAAATCAATACCGATTGCTTTACTCTTCATGTTGGACGCTCCATTTAATTAACTAAGTTCAACTTTAGTTTGGCGCATTGACGCCAATTAGTGGAGCGTCCATTCCATCAGGCATATATTGGAAATATCTGAATCCGTGAACTAAGCTTAATGCTAGTTAAATGAGCTTAGAAAAGGACTTCGATCATGACCACTGCTAGAAGAAATATCATAAATTTAGAAATTACGCCGTACTATCACTGCATTAATCGCTGTGTTCGTAGGGCGTTTTTGTGTGGCATTGATAAAATTACCGGTAATAATTATGAGAAACGGAAACAGTTAATCGT
>JAESUE010000250.1 GCA_016763235.1 Pseudomonadales bacterium | reverse complement strand
TTGTTTTTAATGGTCTGTAACCCGCTTGCACCGTCACTGTTGGCACCGGTTAATATAATACCGAGGACGCCGCTCTGATAACAATCTGCTGCAGATTCAAAAAGAAGGTCAATAGATGGGCGGGAATAGTTCACTAACTCGTCTGAAGATAGCGCTATCTCTCCTTTGTGCTCCACAAACATATGATAGTCGCTCGGTGCAATGTATAGATTACCTGCTTCTATGGGTTCTTTATCATCAGGTTCGAGTACATTGAGCTTGCAGCGCTTATTCATGACATTGACAAGCATTTCGGTATCAATTTGATTCCGTTGACGGTGCTGAACCACTAAAATTGGAAGTGGGTAATTTTTTGGCAAAGAGGAAAGCACCGTTGTCAGCGCCTCAAGACCACCCCATGAAGCACCGATTACAACGAGGTCATAATTTTTTTTTATATTTTTAGGGTTACTTAAGTCCATAGCCTAGTTTTTATTGCTTAGAGAAAACATATCATGTTGTTTTGTTTTTTGGTAAATTTTATATTTGCTATCCAAGGTTTTATAGAGGCTATTACAGCTTGAAAACCGCAAGCTCTCTTTTGATCCCAAGCAAAGATAACCGCCGTAATCAAGGCTGTTTGAAAAAAGCCGAAAAACTCTGTCTTGCAACGATTGGTTAAAATAGATTAATACATTTCGACAGATAACAACATGCATCTCACTGAATGCTTGGTCTGTTGCTAAATCATGGTCGGCAAAGATGATATTTTTTTTCAAAGAACTGTCCATAATAATACTATCGTAGCGTGCAGTATAATAATCACTGAGGGCGTATAAGCCTCCCGATTCACGATAATTTTGGGAATAGAGTGCGGCATTTTCAATCGGAAAAATACCTTTTTTTGCTTTTTCGATAACCTTGTGGTCTATATCTGTTGCGTAAATTTGTGCCTTATCGTACAAACCTAATTCCTGTAACAGGATACACATTGAATAAATTTCCTGGCCAGTTGAACAGCCTGCGTGCCAGATTTTTAACGAGGGGTAGCTTTTTAATTGTGGCGCTATTTTTTCTCGAAATGATTTGTAAAAATGCGGATCACGAAACATCTCGGTAACGTTTACGGTCATGTGGTCGAAAATATCCAAAAACATTTTTTCATCGTGAACAACTAAATGAATCAGTTCGCAAATATTATTAAGTTTAAATTTTTCAAGCTGGTTCTGCACGCGGCGTCTTAGTGACGCGCGGCTATAAGACCGAAAATCATAACCGTACTTACGATATATCGCCTCTAGAAACAGGTCTAGTTCTAGATCGTTATTTTTATGTAACTCAGCTAAGTTTGATACAGCTTCTGTTGGCATATTTTGTATTTGAGTAGGTATCACAATAGAGTTGGCCGATTATTTGGTTTAGATTAACTTTGCTGTAACCAGACACGAATTAATGATAATAGTTTATCGGCATCAAGTGGTTTGGTAATATAATCACTGGCTCCGGCTGATATGCATTTTTGTTTGTCGCCTTTCATTGCTTTGGCTGTCAGTGCAATAATGGGCAGCGTTTTAAAACGTGGGTCTTTGCGGATATGCGTCATGGCTTCATAACCATCCATTTCTGGCATCATTATATCCATCAGGACGATGTCTTTATCGGGTGCATCATCGAGTGCATCGAGGGCCTCTTGGCCATTGGTGGCTATTTCAATATCAAAACCCTTGTCTTCCAGGATAGCTGAAACGGAATATATATTTCGCATATCATCGTCAACCACCAAAAGCTTTTTACCCTCAAATATATCGTCGCGATGATCGAGCGGTTCCATAACACGGCTTTTTACAACCTCTTCATTATTTTTTCCTACCCAGTTTAAAAACAAAGATGCTTCGCTGAGTAATCTCTCAGAAGATTGATCGGTTTTAAGAATGATGCGGTCGGCATATTTTCGCAATTTTGCTTCTTCTTCACGCATAAGATCTTTTGCGGTGTACACCACCACTGGAATTGCCTCAATGCCAGCGTCGGCATTAATGTTTTCCAGTAGGCTGAGGCCATCAATGTCGGGTAAATCCAGATCTAAAATCATGCAGTCAAAGCTCATCTCCCTAAGCAGGTTCATTGCTTGTTTGCCCGAGCTGGCAGAAACCACTTCAATACCTTCGTCGCTGAAGGTGGATAAAATCTCTTCCTGAACGACTTGGTTGTCTTCGATAACCAATAGTCGACTGATGCCTTTATTAAGGGCTTCTTCTATTTTTTGAAATGACTGGGATAAGGCCTCGTTGCTGACCGGTTTTTTAAGATATTCAAATGCGCCCATATCGAGTGCTTTTTCTGCGGAGTCTGAACCGGAAATAAAGTGTACGGGAATAAACTGGGTGGTTTTGTCTGCTTTCAATTTTTCCATAACCTGAAAGCCGCTCATATCAGGAAGGCCAACATCGAGAATAATGGCACAGGGTTTGTTCGACTGCGCATAAGCAAGCCCGCTTTCGCCATCGTGGCAGATGTGGGTGTCAATACCGTGTTCATGTGCCAGATCACCCAGTACCTCTGCGAATGCGGGGTCATCCTCGATAATTAATACCAGGTTATCTTGGTTGGGGTCGGCAGCAGAAACTTTGGGTCGGTTTACTTCTTTTGCAAGCGGGCTAATCGTGTTGTTGGTATTTGGTTCATTTACCGCAATAATCTGGTCCTGACTGCTTTGCGCATCAATCACCTGCGCGCCCTCTATGACAGCTGTATCGGGTAGAAATAGTGTGAATGATGCGCCTTCGCCTTCTGTTGACTGGGTAATTCGCAGATCGCCCTGTAATAATTTTGCGAGTTGTTTTGATATGGTTAAGCCTAAACCTGTGCCGCCGAAATTCCGGCTTGTGGTGCCATCGGCTTGTTGGAAAGCCTCGAATATAAGGTTTTGTTTGTCTTTGGGAATGCCTACGCCGGTATCTCTTACTGTAAAAGCGATGGTGTCTTCCACGGAGAGGCGCGTTTCATTGAATGTCATTTGTGCTGTGGGACGAGTAATTTCTAAATAAACGCCGCCTTCTTTAGTGAATTTAAATGCATTGGAAAGAAGGTTCTTAATAATTTGTTCTAGCCGTTGACGATCTGTAATAAGTTTTACGGGAAGGCCTTCCGCAATACTAACATTGAAGTCGAGATTTTTTTCCTTTGCAACATGTTCAAAATTGAGTTGTATATTGCGCTGTATAATGTCTAAGGGCAGTTCCTCAAGTACCAATTGAAGTTTGCCTTCTTCCACTTTTGAGAGGTCGAGTATGTCATTAATCAGTGCAAGTAGATCAGCGCCCGCAGAGTGAATAACTTCGCAGTGCTCAATTTGCTTTTCGATTAAATTGCCTTTTTTATTTTCGGCAAGGTTTCTTGATAAAATTAGAATGCTGTTCAGTGGCGTGCGCAACTCATGAGACATCGTAGATAGAAACTCTGATTTATATTTACTGCTGAGTTCCAGGTCTTCAGACTTTTCTTCCAGGATTTTTTGTGCCGTTTCCAACGCTTCGTTTTGTGTAGACATACCCTCTTTTTGTTGTTCGAGAATTTTAGCTTGTTCCGCAAGTTCTTCGTTGGTGACTCGTAACTCTTCCTGCTGTGCTTGCATATTTTCTTCAGAAGCCCTTAGAGCCTGGGCTTGTTCTTCCAGCTCTTCATTGCTGGCACGAAGCTCTTCTTGCTGAGTCTGGAGCCTTAGCTCTGATTGTTTGAGGGCGTCGGCCTGCTTTTCAAGGTTTTCATTAACACGCTGTAATTCTGTTTGTTGTTTTTCCATTGAAGTGGCTTGTTTTTGTGTCTTATCAAGCATGTCTCCCAGTTGGATTCTGGACAGCACGGAATTAATGGCGATACCAACGCCATCCATAATGCTGTTAAGAAAAAGCATGGCCTGATTATCAATATCTGTAACGGAGCCGAGTTCTATCACGGCAACGACATGGCCTTCATAGAGAACGGGGGTCAGTAATATATTGCGTGGCGAGGTGCTGCCTAAGCCCGTTGTGACAGCCATGTAGTCGTCGGGCAGCTCCGTCACACAGATTTGTTTTTTTTCTAAAGCGCACTGACCAACCAGCGATTCCCCTAGTTCGTAAGAATTGTTAGTTCCTTTTCGGTAGGTAAAGGCATAACTGCCGATAAGGCTAAGCTTTTTGGTGTGTTGATCAAGAAAATAAAGCACACCCACCTGGCAACCGGTGGCAGGTGCGACATAATCAACGATATTGCGGCAGAGTTCTTCCAAGCTTTGGTCGCCGCGCATTCTTTCATTAAGATCTGCAATTTGAGATTGCAGGCGTTCCTTACGATGGTCATCATCGGTGCGATCTTTCAGTTTGTCGCGCATGGTACTGATGGCCGTTAATAAATGGCCGGTTTCATCGTCCGAGTCGATGGTAATCTCGGTGCCCCAGTCGCCTTCTGCAATTTTGTCCGCAATACTCATGGCGTGATCAAGGCCATGAGTAAGCATTCGGGTGATATATAAGCTTGAAAACAACAAAATCACGATAATGGCAAGAGAAAGAATAGCGCCATTTTCCCAGGCTTGGCGATTCTCAATTCTTACTTCATCAAGGCTATTGGAAAAACGTTGAGTAACGTCCTCACGAAGTGATTTGAGTTGGTTTTCAAGAGCAGTAAAGTTGGAGTTGATCTTGGGGACCAGAACAAATAGCTCATCGGAATCAATGGAGCCATCTAGCATCCCTTTTGCGACTGTTTGAGAAGCGTCGTAGTAATCGTTTAGGTAGCGGGTGATTCCTGTGATCTGAGTACTAAGTTCAGGAGATATTTCGCTAATAGTATTGAGGCCTTTCACTGCTTTTTGGTAAAGCGCTTCAGCATGGTCGAGCTCTTCTTGCTCGCCTGTGTCCACCGCCGAGGAGAATCTGAGCTTCATCGCGCCGGTAGAAATGGAGGTTTCGTTTACAATTTCCAGAATAGGGAAGTCGTTAGTTTTAATGTTATTGAGGTGTTCATCGGTAGAAAGAGAAACCAAAAAATTCGCAGTAAGATAAATGACAAAGCCGAGAATAGCGATTCCCGAAATAAGCATCATTTTTTTTCGAATGGGCCAATTTTTAAACAAGGCTGAGCTCCTGTTCTTGTAGGGATAACACTAGGCTAGTTCTAATCTAAGTCGGGGCCTGCGTGCTGTTTATTCTGCATTAAAATTGCGCTGTGGCTTTAGTAAAAAGAGAGAAGGGTGAATCTGAATCAAACATAGAGCCACCTATAAAAGATAGCCCATCTTTTGTGTTATGAGATCAATTTATATTTCTTTGGTGTAACGACTCATCTCACGCTTAAATTCGTGCATAACAGGCTTAAAAAATGATCATTTAACGATATGAACTCACATTTTTCGCCTTGTTGTGCTCAAGTTTTAGCATAATCTGAATTCTTACAGAGTTCGCTGAGTGGTTACGCTTTGCTTCACTCTAAACCACTATCAATACTCCGGACAGTTTTATGCCGATATAGCCCCATAATGACTATAGTGTCGGTATATTTTAGATATTTTTTTGCAATTCATGTCCAACCCTAACTCATTAAAAACTCTACACATCAGATGCTG
>JAESUE010000249.1 GCA_016763235.1 Pseudomonadales bacterium | reverse complement strand
TGCAAGCCACCACCAGCCGCTGGGGCACTATTGTTTTGACCATGCCCTCCCGCAGGATTACCCCTGACTGACGACCGCCCTCCAGCCGGAGGAGCGGCACCGCCAGTAAGGGAAGGCGTACTACCCGCTATAGCGTGGGGACGAAACAGCAACATCCGCAAGAGCACCATTTCTAAACCACGGCGCGCATCAGGTACGAAGGGCATATCTTTGCGCCCCATCAAAGCAATTTGGTAAAACAGCTGTACATCTTCGGCGGTAAGCTGAGCGGCCAAATCACTAATCACATCGGCTTCGGTGCCACCGTCTTCACCATCATCCCTATAACCAGGCACCGCCTGAGCAATACTCAAACGATGTAAGAGACCAATCAATTCGGCAAGAATATCATTGTAATCAGGACTTTGTTCAGATAGCTGGGTTACAGCCTGCAACAGTGCCGCCGCATCCCCTTCTGCCAAACATTCCAGCAAACGTAACACAGCACTGCGGTCAACAGTTCCCAGCATGGTGCGCACTTCGTCACACTGAAGTTGCCCGTTACCATATGCAATGGCCTGATCTGTAAGGCTGAGGGCATCACGCATACTGCCATTGCCCGCCCTTGCTATCTCCCATAGGGCGGGTTCATCAAACCCGATTACTTCCTGCTCTAGTACATTTTTCAAGTGACCTACAATTTTCTCTGGCGTCATCGCTTTGAGATTAAATTGCAGGCAGCGACTCAAAATAGTCACCGGTAATTTTTGGGGGTCCGTCGTGGCAAGTAGAAATTTAACGTGGGGTGGAGGTTCTTCTAAGGTTTTCAGCAGTGCATTAAAACTATGGCTAGATAACATATGCACTTCATCAATAAGATAAACCTTATAGCGGCCAGCGGCAGGCGCATACTGTACATTATCGAGAAGCTCGCGAGTATCTTCCACACGGGTACGGGAAGCGGCATCGACCTCTATCAGATCAATGAAGTTGCCGGCATCCACCTGTTTACAAGCGGAACACTGCCCACAGGGCTGGGAGCTTACACCGCTTTCGCAGTTCAAACACTTAGCAAAAATACGTGCGATAGTGGTTTTACCCACCCCCCGAGTGCCTGTGAACAGGTAGGCATGGTGCAGTCGATTTTGATCCAAGGCATTGATGAGAGCCTGCAACACATGAGTCTGCCCCACCATTTCTTTAAATGAACGAGGCCGCCATTTGCGGGCGAGAACCTGGTAACTCATAACGTTGTATGCCCGTAGGGAATTTTTATCATTAGCTGATTACAATAAAACCACATAAGAGTAAGAACATTCATGCCCGAACGCCCAAAATATAACACTAAAATATGGAGCGGGAAAAAAGAATAATAGCCCATTAGGAGGACAAATAAAAACAGAGGAATAACACGGAGGGAAATAAGATTATTGGGTGGCGACCCCACCAGCTGCACCTCGGCACACGCATCAGTAGCTACCGTTGCTCCCTTCCAGGCCTGGCGGAGTTCACAACCTAGCATTGCGAGGGAACCGATAGGGTCACCATAACATACTGCTTTCGCGTTCCTTTTTAATGAATCACGAAAGAGGCGCGTATTATGGTTTTTTAGCGCACTAAGATCAAGCAGTATTTCCCACTTGATTTTTCATTCGTCTCTTTATCAAAAAATGCACCTACCCACATACAAGTGAAGCACGCTAAAATGCAGATCTTAAGAGCAAAAGAATTAACACCATGAATGATTATTTTAAAAGCAAAGGCTACCTAGTGGGTGGCGTTTTCACCAACAGCCAGCAGCAACATATTGATATGCGTACTCTGCCGCCCATTTTACGCGTATTACTCGTCACCGACGGTACCGTAACAAAAACCTTGGAAGCCTATTTTTGGGAACCCATTAAGGTTTCAGAGGTAAATCAGCAAGAAATTACCCTCGATAAAGACAACGAGAGGCTTAACGCCAAACAAGGGGAGGCACTTCTTAAACGATCCATAAAACTAGTGGGTGGTAACAGCGAAAACTGTTATGCCGAGGCTGACTCGCTAATTCGCTTGCATCAATTACCCCTGCCACTGCGAGAAAAACTGATCAATGGAGACATTGGTATTGGCGAACTATTACGGGAAAGTGGCTTAGAAACCTATCGAAAGCTCATCGACATAGGCGAGATGAACTCAAACAAAATCTACCGAAGCTATCAGATCATTATCAACCACATTCCAGCAATACTGGTGACAGAGTATTTTACTACCTCCGTCTACCAATAAAGCTAAAAACATTGGTAACTATTCAGCTCACGCTCAAATTTGAACGCAATCTAAACAGTTACAGAGTTCGCTGAATAGTTACAAAACATTAAGCCAAAAATCCTTTACTCTGCAGGAAATTCACCACCTGAATAGCGCATTCTTCTACAGATTGCTTCGCTGTATTAACCACCAACTCAGGTGATTCTGGTTCTTCATAACGCGAACCAATGCCAGTAAAGTTTTTAATTTCACCCGCGCGTGCTTTTTTATACAAGCCTTTGGGGTCTCGCTCTTCACAAACATCCAAAGGAGCTTCAACATAAATTTCGATAAATTCATTATCGTCGAGAAGAGCGCGCACTAAATCACGGTCGGCTTTGAATGGCGAAATGAATGCAGTAAGAACGATTAACCCTGCATCGGCAAACAATTTGGACACTTCGCCAATACGACGAATATTTTCCACACGATCTTCATCACTAAAACCTAAACCTTTATTGAGACCGTGACGCACGTTATCGCCATCCAGAATATAGCTGTGTCGTTGCTTTTCAAGCAACAGTGATTCAACAGCATTGGCCACGGTAGATTTACCAGAGCCACTTAAACCTGTAAACCACAATACACAGGGCTTTTGATTTTTCTGAGTGCTGCGTTCTTCACGGGTAACATGGTGCTCATGCCAAACAATATTTGAACTCATAATACGAGGGCCTCTCTATAGGATTCAATAAGGATACGCCCGCTAAAGCCAGTAAAGCTTGCGAGCAAAAGTGCGTTTGATGGTACTCTTTGAGTGATGCAAATAAAAGAGCGGGCTTAGCACATATCAAACCCGCCTTATGCCTACTTCAGCGACGACGCCCTTGGATAAGTCATGGGCAGAAGAGTTAACGTTCATACCCACCATGACTTTCCGTATAGTTATACCTGAATAGCCTTCAAACCCAAGGCCTGAAGTTTTTCGGTGTTGCCAGTGTGCGTGACCACTGCAATGCTGGCATTTCCCGGTTTCAAATACGCTTCGGCAACACGTTTCAAATCTTCTAGTTTTACCGCCAACACCTTTTCTCTAAAGTGACGCCGCTGGCTTTCTGTTCGTCCGAACAAATCATTATGATAGCTTTGCTTCGCTTCACCGGCGGGCGAGCTGGGCTTATCAATATCGCTGACAACGCCCAGAATAGCCTCTTCTACCTGTTGCCATTCGTGGTCATTTTCGAGCAACCACACAACAGATTTGTCGAAATCTTCCAGAGTTTCCTCCAAACGCGGGTCACGATAAGAATAGAAACGGAAAATCGCGTTCGCGCTGTCGGCAGAAGCGCCTCCACCGTAGGCACCACCTTGCTCTCGTATGGTGCGATGCAAATAACCATTCCTCAAAAACCCACCCAGTACAGTTAGAGCCGCTGCATCAGAATGATCAGACGTAACCGTTGGATAAGCCTTGGCACAGAAGTTTACTTGCGTGCTGGTGATCCAGGCTTCTTTACATGCTTGGCGAGTAGCATCCAGTTTAAAGGGAGTAAAACCTGCAGAAGGCGCGGCTACATCCTGCCATATTTCATTTATATCACTGAGCAAACTTGCTTCACTCTCTTGCTCTGCCACCAACAACATGCGTTGTGGCGCTTGAAGAATCAACTGATGCAAGCGCTTAAATTTATCTGCGAGGGCATCGATAGCTTGCGAGCCGCCCTCCTTCAAACCATCGTCTAGGGCTTTGAGGCGCTTAATTCCTTCCAAACCACTGATTCGATGGCTCAGCTTCGCAACTGGAGCGAAGCCCGCGCTGGCAGCCATCATGGCCAAACTGTGACCACTACCGGTAATGCTTTGCTCCATTTGGGCTCTGCGCTGGGCCATTATATCTTTAATGCGCTCGGACTCATCAAAGCGTGGAGACTGTATTGTTTCTTTTAATAGCTGCGACATAGCGCGATGATTCTGCATTAATGCCTTGCTGGAAAGCACCAAAAACCCCGTCACTGATTGCTCATCGCCCACCGAACCGCAAATGGAGCTGCTGCAGCCTAAGCCACCCGTTATGCCGGATTGCAACGCTTGCGTTGCAATATAATCACGCCCCGCCGAACCCAGCTCAGTAAGACTAAGGGTATAGTAAGGCAGGATTTCCAGCAGTTCATCTTCCAACGCAGGAAGATCAATGATTAGCTGCTGATAAACTAAACCATTTGTTCCCTGAGGATAAAAAGCGAGCGGAAAGCTAGCACCACTTTTTTCAGACCCATGCGCCACTTTGAATTCTTTTGGCACATCTTCCAATCCAACTTTAGGGAGGATACTTTCATCGTCCTTCTGCTCCTGACGCAGAGCAAGTTTTTTTGAAACATCTACAATTTTTTCTTTTTCAGCGTCACTCAGCCCTGCTTTTATGTTTGCCAGTCGTTGTGTTTCAGCAACTTTTTTGCGCTGATTTAACTCTGGGTCGGGCTTCATGGTAAGGCGAACCCGATGCATGTTGTTCAAAAGCAACTCTTTCACCAAATTTGGAATAAAATCCGGGTTTTTAATATCTTCTCTTAGCTTTGCAAGCACAGGGTCAAGATTAATGGCGGCAATAGGGTCGCCACGGTGCACTGCTGGTGCCAAACCATCCAGAATCAACTGCAAACCAAAGGGGTAATGCCCTCCCCCAATTTCACGTTGCTGAATTTCAAGCTGATGCAGCATCGCTTCCACCTGCTCTAATGGCACGCCCTTTTCTGCCACGTCTTCCAATACAGAGATGACAAGTTTTTCGAAATCCTGCGCTTTCCCAGGCTGACTGCCTTCAATTCCACAGAGGAAGCTCATTTCCCGGTTACCATCTTCCAGCCCGCAAAGACTGGAAGGTGCTGTACCAATATCACTGGTCTCCAGGGCTTTTCGTAGCGGGGAGGAGCTGTTATCTAACAGAACATCGGAGAGCAATTGAACCTTAAAGCGCTGTTCAATATCGATACTTGAGCCAAGTAACCAGGCAAGAACATGGTGAGATTTATCATCCAGAGACTCGTTACTATCAACTTGATCCAATGCATAACTTTCCTCTACCGCTATCGGTGAAAGGTAGCGTTTTTCATCGGCCACTTCGATTTTCACATCAAGGCGATCAAAGCGGGATAAAGCCAAGGTTTCAAACCGCTCTTGTAGCTCTGCGGGAGCAATGTCTCCGTAGGTCATAAGAATGGCGTTACTGGGATGGTAGTGGGTTTGGTAAAACTGTTTCAGTTCTTGGTAACTTAAATCTGGAATATCTTCGGGTTCACCACCACTGTTAAAATGATATGTTGAGGTGGGAAATAAATGGTAATTCAGCCGGTCATAAACGGTTGCCACGGTAGAGCTCATGGCACCCTTCATTTCGTTAAACACGACTCCTTTATAAACCAAGTCACTATTTGCATCTTTTGCGTCGGCGAATTCAACACGGTGTCCTTCTTGAGCAAAATCCATCGGATCAAGACGGGAAAAAAATACCGCATCCAAATACACTTCAAGTAGATTATCAAAATCTTTTTTATTCTGACTCGCAAAGGGATACGCAGTCCAATCACTGCTGGTGAAGGCATTCATAAAGGTATTAAGTGAACGCCGAATCATCATAAAAAACGGATCTCGAACGGGGTATTTCTCGCTGCCACACAAAGCAGTGTGCTCAAGAATGTGTGCCACGCCCTTTGAATCGGTCGGAACAGTACGCAAACCAACTAAAAAAACATTTTCAGAGTTATCAGCCGCAATGTGGTAGTGCATAGCACCCGTTGCTTCGTGCAGATATTCAGCAACGAAAATATCGAGGGAGTCGATACGCTCTGTGCGTAGATGTTTAAATGTGGAATAGGGCGAAAGGTCTGCTTGCTTGCCACTTTTATGTATTTTATCCAAAGATATTGCACTCATATAACCTTAATTCCTATATGTAAATAATTACAGACGTTACAGGTTTGCACTGTACAACAAAGCTGGCCTCGCTTGCCAGTTCACGCCTAAAGGACATTCCAATACTTCCATTTATAAATAGGATTATTTACCCGATATTACAAGGCTGATCCATTAATAATGCCAAATGCATACCCCAAACAAGCGCCACCCTAAAAAAGAGCGTAAAAATGTGCCCAAAGTGAGAAACTAAGCCCTTAAAATATTACTCATTCAGCCAAAATTACACTAAAATAAAGCAACAGAGGGAAGGAATCCCTTTATATTACACAAAATGCAGGAAGCACATTGTGAGAAACTTCATCCGTCACGCCTCAGACATCCCGCTCGAAATACAGGTTGAAACCAACAAGAACACCCAACCCCACCACGCAGTCAATATCAGCCAAGGGGGGATTTCCTTTACGTCAGAAGAAGCCATTCAAACAGGCAAACTTATTTCCATTCGCGTGCCAGCCATTTCAGATGTTTTCCATTTCGAAGGCCAAGTTGCTTGGTGTAGTAAAAGTGGCAATACTTACACCATTGGTATTCAGTTTTACGATGCCTTGCAGAGCTTTACAGCCAGAATGGTAGAACAAATCTGTTACATTGAGAGCTATCGAAAAGAAATGCTCAAAACTAAAGGCCGCAAGCTAAATAGTAACGAAGCCGCAGAAGAGTGGGTGGCCTTATACGCTGATAAATTTCCTGACATCTGGCATCACAAATCAAATACCATTACCAATAATCCAGCAGGGACACTCATGCGTTAAAGCATTAACTTGCACAGAACAAGTGATCACTGCTTTCACACCCAAGTGGCTTTTAACTCAAGTTTCGGAGCTCAAATTTCCGACAAAATACGACATCAATCACGGGGCACCCAACCTACGGGGTTTTTCATGCCGTTTTGAACTCCAAAACTTGAGCTTTTAATACTCGTAACTACTCAGCTCACGCTCAAATTCGTGCATACTGAAAGCATTAGATTTGTTCTAGAACCACCAGTACCTAGACTATCTAGCTAGCGATTTCCAAAAAATCCTTCCATTAATGCCTGCTATTCACACAGAAGAAACCCCATTCATACTAAACTATTGAAAAATCTCAACCATTCCTCAAAACAAACCTCAGCCTAGGATCCCTCTATGAGTGACTTAATCAACTTTGACCCATGCAGCGAAGAGCTTACACTATTCAGAGAAACCGTCAGAAAGTTTATAAAAGACGAAATCATGCCTCACTATGACGAATGGGAAAAAGCCCAAATCACCCCGCGAAATATTTGGAATAAATTTGGCGAAGCGGGATTACTAGGTGTCGATGTAGGGGAAAAAGAGGGAGGAATAGGCGATGAAGGTAATTGGCTTACTGATATGTGTTGTTGCCGTGCTGGGAGGTATGGCTATATGGCTGTATCTTCTTATCAGCGGTATTATGATG
>JAESUE010000248.1 GCA_016763235.1 Pseudomonadales bacterium | reverse complement strand
TGGTGGTGTATGCGCGCGCGCTTTCCCAAGATAAAACCCAGATGGAGAAACTGTTTATCTATCAGGGTGAAAAAGACAAAAATATTGATGGCAGCGTGGTCGTTTCACAAATACTACTTACCGCCGAAAGTGGCGTCAGGCGCGTTGATCCAGTAACGGGTGATCAGTATCTGGAATTGAGAAACGGCTTTCGTTACGAAGGCTCGCCAGGGCGATATGATTATCACAAAATGGCGTTTGAATCTTATCGCTATCGTTTGGAGAAAGCCTCTGAGCCCGTAGAAGTTCGGAAGTTAAAATCTCGGTCAAGCACGTCTTTATTTGGCAGCACAGAATTAAAAGAAAAAGCGGAGCTACAGTGGCGCTTATCAATGCCCGTATTGGTTTTTATTGTTGCGATGATGGCAATCCCTTTGAGTAAGGTGAACCCACGGCAAGGGCGTTTCCTCAAGCTAATTCCATCGATTATGCTGTATTTAACCTATGTATTGTTGCTTGTTACCAGTCAGAAATGGGTAGAGAAAGGGGAAATAAGCCCCTTGCTGGGGTTGTGGTGGGTGCATGGTTTATTTTTTGTAATTGCTTTGCTGATGTTGCTGTGGTCGCGATATCAGTTCTCTTTACGGCAGCTATGGGTAAGGAGGTAATAAGGTGAAAATACTTGATCGTTACATTCGCCGCAGTGTGCTGGGTGCATTTTTTATTGTTTTAATGATTATTGTGGGTTTGGATTTATTATCAGCCTTTCTTGCTGAACTGGAAGAGTTGGAAAGGGGCTACCAAACCGGCGAAGCGCTGCGCTATGTGTTGATGTCTTTCCCAAGACGTGTGGCCGAATTTATTCCGGTTGCCTCTCTTATCGGGTGCTTGGTTGGCTTGGGTGCTTTGGCGAACAATAGTGAACTTATTGTGATGCGTGCGGCAGGTGTGTCTGTGGGGCGTATCGTTTTTTCAGTATTAAAGCCGACAATTTTAATTCTGCTAATGGGAGGGGTGCTGAGCGAAAAGGTCGTGCCTTATACCGAGCAAATTGCCGAGAGCGAACGCTCTTTGTTAAAAGGTGGCCAAGATGCCTTAAAAAGCGGGCATGGTTTATGGCACCGAGAAAAGGATGAAATTGTACATATCAACGCCGTTACACCGGATGGGCGGCTTTATGGCATTAGTCGCTACCAGTTTGATGATAAAGGCAATATGTTAAAAGCCAGCTTTTCAGAGAAGGGTGTTTATGAAAAAAGCAGCTGGGTTTTGACCAATACTCAGACAACAGAGATTTTCTCAGACCATACAAAGGTAATAACGCAGGAACAAGAGCAGTGGTTGTTTTCTTTAACGCCGCGTACCTTATCTTCAGCGGCGGTCGACCCTGAATACCTAGACCTTCTTTCGCTGTATCGTTATTCCCGATATTTGGATGAACAAGAGCTAAACTCTAGCCACTACTCCCTCGCTTTCTGGAAAAAAATCCTGCAGCCGCTCGTTACTGTAGCGATGGTATTGATTGCGGTATCTTTTATTTTTGGGCCTTTGCGCTCCGTATCGATGAGTTTTCGCGTACTTGTTGGCGTAGTGGTAGGTTTGGTGTTTCAGCAGGCGCAGGATTTCTTTGGTTATGCTAGTTTGGTGTATAACGTTGACCCCTTAGCGGCAATATTAATCCCGGTAAGCGTATGCTTAGCTGCCGGTTTATACATGATGAGTCGAGTGCGTTAAACGGCATTATTCGGCAGATAATAATATACTGCCTTAGGAAGGGTATGAGTCCAATACAACGATTCGTAAATTATATTAAACAGTCATTTTTTTTTGATTTGTCGGCTGCGGCTTTGAAAAATACCGTAAGCGCGGAAGCCTCAGATAAAGGCTGTGTACGCAAACGCAATGAAGACTCCATATTGTCTCGATCGAGCCTTGGTTTGTGGGCAGTTGCTGATGGTATGGGGGGGCACCTTGCAGGTGACTATGCTAGTCAGGAAATTGTGGCTGCCTTAGCAATATTGCCTGCGAAAAACCTCCATCAAAATGCCGTGTCAGCCACGATCGCTGCGCTTGAGCAAGCACATGACAAAATAAAAGCCTATAGCCAGACAGAGCTAGATGGAAAAACGGTTGGCAGCACCGTTGTCGTATTGTTATTAGATAAAGAAAATGCGCATTGCTTATGGGTTGGCGATTCTCGGCTTTATCGTTTTCGCGATAATATTCTGGAACCACTTAGTCTTGATCATAGTCAGGCTTTTGCGCTGCTGGAACAAGGCGTGCTAAGCCTGGATGAAGTGGATGACCACCCCTCTTCCCATGTGTTAACACGCGCGATGGGAAGTGGTGACTTTCATCCTGATTACCAGTGTTTTGAGCTGAAAAAAGGCGATAAATTTTTGTTATGTAGTGATGGCCTGTATGGGGAACTGTCCAGTGATGAAATCGCGGGAATCATCAAAACAGGTACGGTTGAAGATAATGTTCAGGAGTTACTGCAGCAAACCCTGAACAGTGGCGCTCGTGATAATGTGTCAGTTATTCTGGTGGATACGGATGGGCGTTAACGTTACCAGGAATCTCTCAATTTCCTTAGATGGATAAAAACCTCTTTATCTGAATTTCCCATTTCAGGGAATTCGTCTTGAAGCACTTTTCTTATTGATGCACTACCTAGGCGAAAAAAAGGATTCACTTTTCTTTCAATGCCCAAGCTGGTAACCAGTCGCGTATCGGGGTTCTGTTGGCTAACCTCGTCGAGAAGCTCGGTAATATAAGTATTATCCGGTTCTCTTTTTGCGGCAAAGCCCAGATTTGTTTCAATGTAATCGTGGCCAGGGTAAATGCGCGTGGCATCAGGAAGTGGAAATAACAAGGTGCTGATGGAATCAAATAAAATGTCAGGATCACCGCTGTAACAGTTTCCTACCCCTGCATTAAACAAAGTGTCGCCACATATCAGCGTTGGGTTTTCTCCTTCGTGGTACAGGCAAATATGTGACATAGTGTGGCCCGGTGTGTCGAGCACCTTTAAAACAACGTTACCCACTTTTACGGTGTCGCCGTGCTTCAGCCAATGGTTTACATCGGGAATGGTTTTTTTCGCTGAAGCTGGTGCGCTGAGCGGGCAGTGGTGTTCCTTCAGAACATCACTGTTGCCACAAATATGGTCGCCGTGTTCGTGGGTATTGAC
>JAESUE010000019.1 GCA_016763235.1 Pseudomonadales bacterium | reverse complement strand
TCACTTTTCAGGATTCCCTGCCTTAACGGCGCTTATGTGGCGCATAACGCTACCGCGTTAAAAACGCACCACAACGCCCTGAAGGGCGGACAGTGAAACAAACGAGCCATCCCACTTAACTCAATGGACAATGCACAGCATATTTAATTACAATTCAGTTGACACCTTAAGTGATTGATCACTCTCGGTGTTTTTCAAGGTAATTGAATCTGCCAATTACTCAAATTCAAATAATCTAGATAATGCCTTTTCTGGGCCCATATAATCTTCAGCAAATCTTTTTGAATTATTGGACACTTCCTTTCGAAACTCAATATTTCCAAGCCTGATCAAACATGCACACACTTCATCCGGGGTTTTGGCTGAGCAAACTGGATGATCTAGCGGCCACACCCCTGCAACAACAGCAGGCTCAGGGTTTGCAATAAGTGGCTTTCCAAGCCATAACGCATACCCTCCAATTGCACCAATCCAATGCTGGCCGACCTGATCGAAACAAATGTCTACGCCCTGATATAGCTTTAATAACTTCCTAAAGGACATCTCTTTGTGCCAAACAACAACACCGTCTATACCAAGATTTTTACACAGACTTTTTGCCGACTGAACATCTTCGCCTTTTTCTACAAAATGCACGCGAATATCTGGATTGATCAAAAAATATTGTGCAATCCCCTCAATAATTATATCATTTCCCTTATTATATCCGACATTACCTTCTGAAAAAGTTTCAAACAAAAATCGCACACCAGAAAATATTTCCAGCCTTTTGGATGGATCCCGAAATTTCCGAGACTGGCCCCGAAGGGGCTCAAAAGAAATATCATACCTTGGAACGTACTGCACACCTTTTTCAACCAACGTACGAATCACTTCATCTCCTTCTTTACTAAATTTTTCCGGGAAATAAACAACCGAATCCGATCGTGTATAACCAAAATACTGCGCCTTTACAATCTTCTCAATTAACAACCTGGACATCGAATTTGGTAGATATTTAGATATAGATTCATTTCTACTAGTCTGACCTAAAACGTCGACTCCTTTAGCATACGCCCATGCATCCAAATCAGAACCGTGAGATAAGCTGACTTTATTTGAACACTTATTAAGATATGGTGCCAGAGAAGAAAAAAAACCATTTAAAACAAAACAACCGATGTCTTTTTCCACTAGGCGAGCTATCTTTCTCTGATACAAAGCCGCAAACAACCTAGGGAACAAAGGCAAAAGAGTCTTTCGTGGCAATATTATTTCAACTATCCAAGAAGGATATGGATAACTTATACTAGGAAAGTGATTTTCGGGGCGAGACAAAATATCGTCCTTAGGCACATCGACAAAATAAATTACGTCATACCCTCGATCTATTAATTCTAGCGCATACATCATTGGCATTGCATTCATGGTGCCCATAAATACAATTAACTTATCCTTACTTAAGCTGATTTTTTTCGACACATTTTATACCTTGCAAACTGAGCATTAATTCGTCAACCATTAATACACGTACCGATATTCCTATAACAATAGGATCATACGGTAGATATACTCCCCAAAATATTATTGGAATAACAATCAAAAAATCAGCCTACCCCATATTACTTTTACATTTTTTGTTTATATTCCCTTGGTTCTAAACCTTGAAATAAAATTCCGCCCCTCACTTGACATTATTGTAGCTAACGCCATTAAAGATCCACCAATAATTATCACATAAGCTAAATTCCAAAAACGACTGACTATATTTAGCTCAACTATTAATGTAACCGCCCCTAACAAAGCTACTGGTATAACAATAATTAGTACATCGTTGAAAAACCAACTCCAGTGAAGGCCTGGCTCAAGCTTTTTATGTACAATCGCGACCCATATCAAGAGATAAAGCAGATTAACCGATATCCAAGCATAGCCAGCACCAATAGCCCCGTAGTATGCTGCCGACAAAATAATGGTAGGAACTAGGGCAAATAGTAGCAGCAAGTGCCCAATAAAATGCAGTCTCAAGTCACCTCGTGCGTATTGCAAATAGTAAGGAAAAGCAGAGACAGCGAGAATACCATTTCCAATGGAATATAGGGACAAAATGGGCGCAGTCTTGCTCGCTAAAACTGAGTTTCCTGTCCAAGCCCAAAGCAAGGGTTCCGCACAAAAAGCCATTGTTGCCGCTACTGAGCCGGCTAGGATTGTCACCAGCTGTGTCGATTGACGATAAACCAATATCACTTGTTTTCTATTACCCTCAGCTTCCAGTTTGGCCATACGTGGCATAATTGCGTTACTGACAGGGCCTCCAATAACCATAATTCCACCAGCCACTAGCACGGCTAATGTGAAATAACCGTATTCAGCCAGTGGCAAAATATTAGAGAGAACCAGCTTATCTGTTTGCGTTACCAGTACCCACACCGAAGCCGTAAAAGCGATAGTCAAAGAAAACTTAAGTAGCGGTCTAATTGGAGCAAATGACCAACCTATTGGCTCGCTAAGCGACATAAGACTAGGCAACAAGCGGTTGGACTTAAACCACAAACCGATAATTTCTATTGCAGAGATCAAAACCTGGTAAGAGAAGAATACAATAGGAGTAAAACCAAAGTACCGCATTACCAACATCACCCCTATAAAACGCAGCGTAGCAACAAATGCATTAAAGCCTCCTAGCCAAACCAACCTTTCCGAACCGGTAACTACGCCTCGATAAAGCCCACACATCCATCGTAATGCCACGCTGACAGACATAATTTGCACAGCCACTTTAATTTCACTCGGCGGAAGAATTTCTGCATTCAGCCAACCCTTAGCTATCACTGATGACAGCAGCAACAATCCAACACCGCCTATTAAGGCAATCAAAACAAAAATAATGCTTAGCGCCCTGAACCACCTGCGAAAATTAAGCGCTTCGATTGAACCCGCTCGGCTTCGAGCTGTTTCTCGACTTATAGTAGGAGTAAGCCCAAAGTCCAAAATGTTAAACCATGCCTGTAACATGGAAAAAAACCCAACCAGCCCATAGGCCTCCGCTCCCATGTATTTGATATACACAGGCAACATCAAAATACCAATTAGGGTGACATAAATTTGACTAATATAGTTAGAAAAAATATTTTTTCTAAGCGACATGACGTACAGCAACTACATTTCAATACTGGATAATAAAGTTTTTTCCAGCTCAAGTAGTTTTTTCGACCTTTCTCCGATTCTTCGTGCCGGCGAACCGAAATACATTGAGAAACCTTCACAGTCCTTTTTAACAACCGACAATGCGCCAACACCTGCACCTTCGTGCAAAGTAACACCAGGGAGTACAATCGAACCGGCTCCTATTATCACATGACGACATACAATAACAGGTGCATGAAGAACATTAGTAAATGTTGAAGGTACCGTTGGGTTCGTCATATAACGACCTGAATAATCATCATTAGAGCTATAAATACTGACTCTCGAAGAGAGTCCAGAGTAATCTCCTAATTCAATTAAAGCTGCACCTATAAGGCTAGAATACGCAGAAATATGAACAAAATTACCTATATTAATCCCACCTTCCCCTGCAGAAAGCACACAGAAATCATCCACCCGAACATTATGGCCCAAAGATATATTAGCGCAGTTATAAAAGACCGCTCTATCAGAGATACATACATTTTTCCCTACAGAAGCAAATCCCATATTTTCTATTACACTACAATCAAGCATAGTCATATTAATTACCAGCAATTAGTTTAACAATACGCCGCTGTTCATCGCCCGCAAGAGCAGGATATATCGGCAAGCATAAAACCTTCTGCGAAACTTCCACTGCATAAGTCAAATTAGCTGCTCTAGCAGATGAAAACCCTCTATACATTGGGAAATCGCTAATAAGTGGGTAGAAATAGCGCCGTGAAAAAACCCCATGGTTTTTTAACTTCTCATACAGGGCATCACGTGATAATGGGTAGTCAGACTCAACCAATATAAGAAAATACGAATAATTGTAGCGTGTTAATACAGGCATCACTGGAACTGATATCCCCCGTACACCACTAAGCTCTTGCCGGTAAAGATGATCAACTTTTTTGCGCTTATCAATTGCCTGGTTCACATATTCCAACTGCAACATACCCATAGCTGCCTGAACCTCGTTCATCTTGCCATTAATACCGGGTGCTATCACGGTGGTTTCATCAGCAATTCCGAAATTTTTCAGATAATCGATCCGTTGCTTTATTTTAGCGTCGGGGCAGACAATCGCACCGCCTTCAAAAGTATTAAATACCTTAGTCGCATGAAAACTCAAAATAGACAAATCACCATGCCGTGAAAGGCCACCTCCGTGATCTTGAACCCCGAAAGCATGAGCCGCATCATAAATAACCTTAAGCCCATAGGTATCAGCAATATTTTGGATACGTTGAATATCACAAGGATACCCATAACAATGTACAGGCAGAATAGCAGTAGTTTGAGGTGTGATTGCCGCTTCAATTTTATCAGGATTAATATTGAACGTGCTATCGATGTCTACAAAAATTGGTTTAATCCCATTCCACAACAAAGAATGGGCAGTTGCTACAAATGAATATGGAGTGGTAATTACTTCACCTGTAATACGCAAGGCTTGCAAAGCTGTAACCAGCGCTAAAGTACCGTTTGCAAATAACGCTATGTGCTCAACACCTAAATATTCACACAGTGCTTCTTCAAACTGTTGGTGGAATGGACCGCCGTTGGTCAGTATTTTATTGTTCCATATTTTCTCAAGATAAGGAATAAATTCTTCCAAAGGCGGAAGATCAGGCTGAGTCACATAAACTGGTTCATCCCTCATAATATCTCCCTCGGTACATTTTAGTCAGAACCATTCGTACCTGATTAACTTTCAATTCAATTTTTGCACAAAAAACCAATGAATAAACACAGTGTCTACAACATTGAAGGATTATTTACGAACATGAGCATAAAACTTACATCATTCTGATACTCTTTTTTGAAATAGAAATTGATTGCATCCCAAGCTATTATTTGTACTAAGCACTTTCAACTCAAGACCTCTGTCGTGATAAAACTGAAAAACCACCTCAGGCTTCGCCACCTCAAATGGATAGCCCCCCAACCAATCAATCCAGTCATGATATATTGACATTCCTCGGTGTCTTTTATAGTTTAGAAACTCTCCGAAGGGCGATCTGTATCGAATTAATCCGAATAATATACTCCGTAAGAAATAAATCGGTACAAATAAACAGGTTACAAACAACCTCCCAAAATAACTTGAGCAATACATCTTTTTTACCGCGCTCCAAAACTCTGAGATAACACCCTGATCATTATATATCGAAATATATAGCATTCCACGATCTGCAAGTGGGATCAGGGCGTTCTCAAAACCCTTCACCATATCGCCAGTATGATGAAGGACACCCCAAGAATAGACGATATCGAATTTACCCAAGGATGAAATATAGCACTTATCTAGGACGCTCCCTTCTTCAACAGTCCAAGCATTGTCGTCGAGGAAAAACTGCTGTTTTAAAGCCCTCGTACAACTGACTGATTGTGGATCATAATCTACAGAATGAACCGAGGCCCCCAGTCGTCGCGCGGCAAGACTGAAAAGACCACTACCAGAACCAAGATCAAGAAAGCGCTTTCCAGATAGACTACCAACTCCAAGCATGTCTTTGAGCGAGCGCTCTGCTTCAACTAGTCGCTCTTCATTCAGCGTCGAAAGAAATGCACTCCAATTCCTACCAAATTCAAATCGCTCATGTTGACAAATTTCATCTGAGTGTGTTTCCTGCATCATTTTCTCTTCCGTATTTTCCGACAAACTGACTTATAGAGTTAGAGACAACCTAAAAGACAAACAACAAAAAAACAGAAACCATATTCGTAACTAACGGCCTGATAGGACTTTCTGAATCAAAGAAACATACTGTTCAGAGATTGCATCTAAACCCAACGTGCGCCTTGCATCATACGCTATTTCATTTCTGTCAAACTGGCCAACCAATTCAGCCATTTTTGTTAAACCCTGAACTATTTCATCAACCACACACGACTCAATTAGCACGCCGTTGGTATCATTAATATAGCACTCTGCGCTGGTATGACAAATTGTTGCAAGTACAGGCAAGCCATTTATCATTGCCTCAATCATCACGTTAGACACTCCCTCGTAGCGCGAGGGCATAGCCAAAAAGCTCGCCTCCCGATATAGCTGAGTAGGATCAGCTATTGCGCCATTCATCATTATCCGATCATCCAAACCATACTTTGAAATAAGCGATTCGAGTATAGGGCGCTGCGACCCCTCACCTATAATCACCAATCGATAATCATGCCCAACTGGCCTTTCAACGAACCTCGCAAATCCATGAATAAGCTGATCATAACCTTTTTGTTTATGCAAACGACCTACAGCCAAAATCACCCGTGAAAAAACGGTTTCAATAGGCAGTTGCAGTTGACGCTTAACCCCAACACCATTAGGAATAACTACTATTTTTTTTACATCAATACCAATATTCTCTGCCAAATCCTGGCGCATCATATTGGACAGGCAAATAATTGCGTCTGCATGCGGATACAAACGGCAATAAAAAAACCTCATCAATAACGGAAAGCGATAAAGATTCAATCCTGCTGTGGGTGCAACTGCCTCACGAACAAATATTTTTGTTTTATTAGGAAACATTATCCGTAAAGTGATAATCAGCATATTTAGATCAGCAATAGATGATAGTATCGCATCCGGCTTGATAGAATGAACAACTTTTAAAAACCCAACTATGCCCATGAATATATTTTTGCATGAGTGAACCGTCGAATTATTCAACCTATCTTCCAATTCCAGGTTATTTGAGAAAATATAAAAGTGAACATCGAAATGTGAATCAAGCTGGTTCATTAAGGACGTAAGAAACTGTTCTGTGCCGCCTAAACCCAAGGTTGGTAGCGTAACTAAAAGCACAGGCTTAGATCTCATAAAAGCAACTCCACATCAATAATAGTTTTCTAAGATAATAATATAACAACAAACTTAAGATAGAGAGCAACGCTTACCAATACACCGAAATAAAAAAATTCAACCACTCCATTTCGTGTGCTAAAACGCTCAGTTAGGAAGGCTGAATATCAAAATCTCAAGTAGTGATCACTAAATTTATTCAGCATCAAAATAAAACCAATATTAAGCAGTCTGACGTTATCAGCCAAATTTTTGGCCAATAGCCATTCTGCAGATATATCCCTTTGAATTCCTATATTACAAACTTATTCTTAATGGTTGAATCCAAGTTCCTATTTAGACATGTTAGGAGAACGTGTTTAGCATGAAAATATTTGAAAGCACTAGTCGCTGCTATTAGCCTCATAGATAACCACATTCTTCTTTCCAAACTAGATATACATATAGTAACCAAAGACGATAGCCATAATCCTTGTCATTACTTCGATGACGAACTAATAAATTCATGGCCCCCAACCTCTCAATTGGTATTGTCGAATCCATATTTAAAATCATCTTTTCCAGGGCATTACCCAGATCACCACGAAACCAACCGGCAAGCGGTACAGCAAATCCTTGTTTCCTTCGAGCCCAAACGTCTTTAGGAAGCAAATCGCCAAAGGTATCTGCCAGTATTCTTTTATTTTGGCGCCACGAAAAACTATACTTTAGTGGTAATGACAGCGCCAATTCAACTACCTGCGTATCCATAAAAGGCGCTCTTGTCTCTAACGAGTACGCCATAGAAGCACGATCCACTTTGGTATGAATATCTTGCGGCAAATACACGAAGGTGTCCGAAAGCATCATCTTTTTAATATCGGGTACAGAGAGGTCGCTACACCATGGAGCTTGATACTTATGCCCCAAAGCAGCTAAATCAGGAAAAATATCAAAAAAAACGGTGTTCGAAAAAAAAACAGGGGCTGTATAAGGCTCTTCTGCATCTCTGCGATCCATTACATCCATAAATAGATGCATTTTTTTCAGAATACTACGACTATGATGGGCATCTGGCTCGGGTAGCATGCCAACCCACTGGCGAATTGATTTTCTCGCTGCCGCAGGCACCCATTGATAGGTATTTAATATTGCGCGCGCCTTATATCGTTGATAGCCACAAAAAAGCTCATCGGCTCCATCACCCGACAAGGCAACCTTTACATGTTCACTTGCCACCCTGGAAACTTCTGCTGTAGGCAATAGCGATGAATCTTGAAACGGTTGGCCAACCCTCTCTAAAAGGAGATTCTTTAGGGTATCGGGAGACCAATCGTCAAGAACACCTTCATAATGTTCAACGCCTATATGACTTGCGACCAAACGAGCGAATTTTCGCTCATCATAAGTCGACTCGTTGAACCCGATAGTAAACGTCTTAAATTGACTCGCCCCATGTTTTTCTGACGCTAAAGCACTGACAATGGAAGAGTCTATACCCCCAGACAGAAAACTCCCTACCTCTACATCACTAACCAAGCGGCGCTCGATACTCTGATCCATTACCTCTCGCAAACGCTCCTGAGCCTGAATATAGGTTCCAGCGAAAGGTTCGATAATAGGCTGCCAATACACTGATTCGGATATCCCGCCAGACTTGCTCCATTTTAGACTTGAAGCTGGCTTTAACTCATAAACATTTTTAAAAAACGTATACCCAGGCAAGGGATAGCCATATCGAAAATAATCCGCAGTTGTATTTAAATCTTCCTCCCACCGCTGCCCCCATATCGCATTTAGAGCAGGAAGCTCCGAAGCGCAGGCAAATCTCCCTTGTTCGGTGGTATAAAAAATGGGTTTCTTTCCCGTTCGATCCCTACTGATTAATACAGATTTTTGCAGGTTATCCCATAGGGCAAAAGCCCACATCCCTTCCATTCTCGGGATGAAGGCTTCGCCATAAAGAACCAAACCAGCCAATAATACTTCGGTATCG
>JAESUE010000247.1 GCA_016763235.1 Pseudomonadales bacterium | reverse complement strand
TAAAATTTGAGCAGAACAAGGCGAAAAATGTGAGTTTATACTCATAAATGATCAATTTTTAACACCGTTATGCGCGAATTTGAGCGTGAGCTGACGTGAGCTGACGTGAGCTGACGTGAGCTGAATAGTTACTAACGTTGTTATTCCTATTTTCATGCACACCGATCGATGACTTAAGTGTGCATAAGGCGTTTTAAGCATAAAGCGCAAGTTTTGTATAGACGGGCGGGGTTTTGCTGTATATACTCAGCGCAGCAAGAAAGAAAGTTATTGAACTATATTCTACATTTCGCTGTTTTATTCGTAATACTCGTCCTGCAGTTTTTAAGTTTCAGTCTACATTTCCATGCTACACAAGCCTTTTTTAAAGGCGCAAAATTATTAAATATCCAGGATATTATTATGTCTGATACAGTAAACGGTACAGTTAAGTGGTTTAACGAATCTAAAGGTTTCGGTTTTATTGAACAAGAATCCGGCCCAGATGTATTTGCTCACTTTAGCGCTATTGAAGGTTCGGGTTTCAAAACTCTTGCCGAAGGTCAACGTGTTCAGTTTAGAATTACACAAGGTCAAAAAGGCCCACAAGCTGAAAATATCATGGCTATCTAATTGTTTTATTTCTGCTGACCTCTTTGGGTGACGTAGAAAATAGAAATGATTAAAAGGGTAAGTCCTCACGGGCTTACCCTTTTTTATTGGGTAAATTTAACTGTTTACTATACTGAAGTAGCTGCGAGAACGATTTCTTACCTTCACGGGTTAGCTTTTAAGGTTTTGTATTTAGATGATAAGTAAGCTGAATTATTACGATAATAAAAATAGTTAAAAGGATGTTATGAAGTCAAAAAGAGCCAGTGATACAGCGGGCTATACAAGTGCCATGCGTGCGATCGCAAATCTTGCTCCTATGGATCAAAAATACCTACACGACCCTTTCTCCCTTGAGTTCCTGCCTTTTCCATGGGTTTTGACAAAACCATTATTTTCCACCAAATTACTTGCCCCTCTTATCTACAATATCGGAATGAAAACACCTGACAAGATGGTGGGGTTTCCGGGAATGACCTCTTTAGCCTGCTTGCGACATCGATATATCGATGATCAAATATTATTAGCTTACAAGGAGGGAATAAGGCGTTTTATTCTCTTGGGGGCAGGATACGATACTCGGTCATTACGCTTGAGCCTTCCTGAGGCAACGATGCTGGAAGTGGATCACCCTGATACACAAACACGAAAAAGAAAAATCTTGCGGGAAAAAAATCTGCAACCGAGCTGTAAACTGGAATTTGCAGCTGTAGATTTTTCGAAGCCTTGGTCAGAAGAGCTATTCTCCCATCCCTATATAAAAGAAAGCGCTAACGAACCTACCATGGTGATTTGGGAGGGGGTGAGTTGTTACTTGCATGAAGCTGACGTATTGAGCACGTTTGAAACAGTCCGCCACTTATTGCAGAGCGGGGGAGTATTTATTTTCGATGCGTTTTCTGCGGAGCTAACTAAGAGTGAGACACGCATTGATATATTGCGGAAAATGCGGGAATTTGTTGATCGTAAAGGAGAGCCTTTTTATTGGGCAGAGGATATTGATCCTTTAAAAGAAAAACTTGCAAGCTATGACTTTAAACAAGTCGATGCTATCACTATCTTTGATATTGCTACGAACCTATCAAATAAAGAAAACCTGAATATTTCTCAAGATGAGATTCTAAAGTACCTCGCTATGTTTCATTGTCGTTGCTAATTGGCATTATTAAAGTCCTTGTGTTTATTTTGGTATTGGGGGTCAAAATCACGGGTATTCCAATCTTCTAGTCGTAAAATAAACAGCCTGTGCGTAGCGTTGCACACGGCGTTGATTGATACACAAATGGATATCATGCTTCTCACGCCTGAATGTAAATGACCGAAAAACCACACCTTCCAGCAGCCATCGAACTCCAATGTTCTCGTGATTTTTAACCTTTTGGAAAGAGATCATGGCTCGACGAACAAAATATCAATGGCAAACCCTTGTTCAGTAACAGTGCAGTTTGGATAAAAATATCAAAACCTTCATTTCTCTTAGCTCTGCTTAAGTGTGTTCATATAATGCTATGGGTATAGAGAAAATGGACGTTTACCTTGAGTGCGCAATATCTTGTGCGGACTTTAACTATTCAGTGGATGAATTTGGGTTTAACAGCGCGAGGGCGGCATTTTCGTTACACTATTATGCTTTTGCGCAAATTGAAGGGTTCCTAACAAATGATTGAATTGATGTCGCTCACCAACCTTCGTGCAGCGCAGGCATTGTGTGATTACTTGACTTTAAATGGTATCGAGAACCATCTTGAAAACCGTCACGGTGGATTTTCCATTGAAATCGATGATGGGGCAGACTTTTCTAAGGCGAGAGAAATTGCGCAGGAGTTTTTGAACTCGCCAAATCGGAAGAAGTTTCTTGAAGCCTCATGGTTGGTTGATGATCATCCAGAGGCACAAGCGCAGCTTGGGAAAATAGGCTTTAGTCTGCCGTCTCTCAGCAGGATAAAGTCCCAGTGGTTCACTTATCTGGTTATGGTTTTTTGTGGATTTGTTTTTTTAGGGGGAAGAAGTGGTATAGCTCCTTCTTTTTATCCCTTGCTCTCTTTTCCAGACCGCATTGAAACCTTGGGGTTGGTGGAGGTGATAGGTTTTATTACACCCGCGTTCTTACATTTTTCAGCGATGCACATTATTTTTAATTTACTTTGGTGGTGGCAGTTTGGGGGGATGGTCGAGCGCGAGCAAGGCTGGCATCGTTTGGTGCTCATTTTTCTATTAACGTCGCTGCCATCAAACCTTGCGCAGGCATTTATAGTAGGGCCTAATTTTGGTGGCTTGTCTGGGGTGGTATACGGCTTGCTCGGTTATTTGTGGATTTACAGCAAATTTCGGCGTGAATCCCCTTTGTCGGTAAACCCGCAGATTGTCACATTTATGCTTGTCTGGTTAGTAATAGGGTATACCGATATTTTGGCAAGTTTAATTGGGCCAGTGGCGAACTGGGCGCATATGGTGGGTTTGGTTTCTGGGTGTTTACTGGGAGGGTTGTTCGCTTTTTGGGACAATAAAAGCCCTTCGTCTTGATAAGTTTGGATGTAACTGTTCAGGTTGCATTCAAATGTGAGCTTATAAGTATAAATAATTATTTTTTAACGCCCTTATGCGCGAGTTTGGGCGCGAGCTGAATAGTTACGTTGGGATTAGATTAAATTGTGAACTGATAGTGGTATTTGGATAAGAATTAATCTCTTGTCGTGTTGAGTCAGTGGGCCTGCTTGTGAATAGGGTAATACCCTCTATCGTTATGGTAGGACATCATGCACAAGGATTTGTGGCAGCCTTTAACTCGGATGTGGACGCCGCTCAATGTTTAATTTTATACGTTTTAGTTTCTCAATAGCTCTTCTGTTTCTTCTTACTGCTTGCCTTAATGATGACAGTGGCAAGTCCTCTTCATCACTGACATACCACCCTAGCGTTACTGAAAATTTTGAAGCGGTTGTGGTTGAAGGTATTGCGTCAAAGGGGATTATATCCCATGCGCGAGTCGTAATTTATGCGGCAGATGATGGTTATGGTGACACGCTCGCGCTCGGAGTTGGCCATACAAATGAAAGTGGTGAGTACCGCATAGAAATACCCTTTGCATACCAAGGCTCTATTGTTGCCCAAATAGAAAGAGACAATAGCGCTTCTGGGATAAGCACTCAAATGGTTTGTGATAGCATCGAGGGTTGTGGCGCATCGGATTCCCTTGCAAGAGAGTATGACCTAAACGGTAATGGGGCAATCGATTTTGGTGAGCGCTTTCCTATATTGGATAGCTTTGTTATCAGGGGTGTTAACTTTACTTCTGGTACACGCGAAGCGATTACGTTACACGTTACACCTCTCACTCATCTCGTGGATCTACTTACGCTAAGTTTTGGTGATTCATATTCACGCCAATCCATTCTTCAAGCGGATAGCCATGTTGCAGATCTATTTGGTTTAACAAAACGCTTGAGCAGCATTCAACCGGTTGATCTAACGAATGAAAATGCTGTTCAGGGTTTGGGTGTTGAGCAGATGCGGTATAACGTATTTGCTGCAGCCTTTGCTGGCTTGGCGACTCACCGGAAAGAGCTGGGCGGGGTGATAAAAAAGTTCAGTGATTTATTCATTTCAAACGGTGGGCAATTCCCTTTGGTGGATGAATCAATTGCTGGAGTGGGGTTTGGTAGCTTGCTTAACGTTGCATCAAGTTTGGCTGAATTTCTTGAGCCTCGAAACGATAATTTCGTGCAACTTAGTTTGCTTCTGAAAGGAGAGCTTGTTGATGTGCGTCATCGTGCAAAATCTTCAACCTTGACGGATGCCGTGCAAAGTATCAGCTTAAACCTTGATGCATTAAGTAAAGCGAAGCAATTCGTTTCGGAAATGCAGGATTGGCAGGAGTTTTTAACCATTAACGAACAACGTGGTGTTGGCTTTACCGAGCGAACAACAGAATTAAAAACTTTCGTTGATGAGGCTCAGTTGGCAACGTCATTTTTGGCAGCAGCAAAATATACGCCTGTTTTGGCAGTGATGCCGCTTATAGCCAGTAATGAAGATGCGATCGAATATTTTTGTAATAATATGAGTGGTTCTCTTGGTTATTGGTGTACAGAGTTGCTTGCCAATTATAATTTGGAGGATCTTGATTGCTCAAGCGAGACTAACCCTATATGTAAGATGATTGCGGATAAATTGGTTGTTTCAGTCCCAACCTTTGAGGAAGGACTTAGCGCTGATTACGCTGTTTTGAATAATACTGTTCATGTATACGGTTTTGCATACGACCAAGATATTGATCTGTTATTTCGTTTGACCGATTACGACTTAAACAGCAAAGTGGCTGTTACCGGTGAAGGCGAGATGTTTAATAATAACACCTACTTTTCTATTCTCGGTAAGGTGGGGCTTGGTAAGAGTGGCGACAGTGGGGATTTTCAAGGTGCTTCGGAAATCGTTATATCTGTTGTAGATGCAGCTGATGAGAGCTTCACGATCTCGCTCAGGCATGGTGAAAATGCGATGGCCATTGTGGGTTTTGAGGCAATGTCTTTATCTGGGCACTGGGCAGATATAACAGTGATTAGTAATATGGATGATTGGGGCGATAGAAGCGAACGTGTGAAAATTGAATCCGCAGGAAAGCAACTGGTTCTTACTCATTTAAAGAACGAAGGTAGTGGGTTCAGTGCAATAAATCAGGATGGAATTGCATTCTCACTCAATCTTACGCAAATGAAAGATGGGGAGGTCGGAAGCATTGTTCTGGATGAAGACATTTTAGCCGTCATAGTCCGTGAAAATAGTAATTTATATGTGGAGTTTAACGATGGTGATCGCAGGGATATTACCGCGCTTATTTTATAGCGCCGCATTTGTTACTATCTTATGGTTAGACACCTAAGCGGCTAAGATAATGGAACGAATTCAAAGGCCCCGAAAGGGGCTTTTTCTTTTTCTGGCTTCAATCTTTCATTTGAGGATCTCCTTTTTGCGTTATTTAACCCTGCGGTTAATATCCTGCTGCCTATTAATGCCAGCCCAGTTTGAGTTCTGTAATCGATGAAAGTTCTTCAGGTTCTCCCTTCTCTAGAAGGGGGTGGGGTAGAGCGTGGTACTCTGGAAATTGCCTCAGCGCTGGTTGAGGCTGGGCATTCATCGTACGTATTATCCAGCGGTGGTCGACTTGTTTCAGAGCTTGAAGCAGCGGGGTCTTCTCATATCCAATGGAATATTGGCGATAAAACCCCCTTAGCTCTATTGCAAGTGAGGAAGCTTCGAAACTGGCTGCTCTCTCAAGATTTTGATATTGTCCACCTTCGTTCCCGTATGCCTGCTTGGGTGGTTTGGTTGGCGTGGAAAAAAATGGACCCGCATACGCGACCTCGTTTGATTAGTACCGTTCATGGACTGCACTCTGTAAATCGCTACAGTGAAATAGTGACGTGTGGTGAGCGGGTGATCGCCGTGTCTGAGGCTGTCCGCAGTTATATTCTCGACAACTATCCCCGTACCGACCCGAAAAAAATTGCGCTTATTTACCGGGGAGTTGATGCTGACGAATTTCCCTTTGCCTATCACGCAGGCGCATCCTGGCAAGACGCATGGTATCAACAGTACCCACAACTAAAGGGGCAAATTGTTGTTACGCTTCCGGGCCGATTAACACGCTTGAAAGGACATTTGAGCTTTCTGGACGCCATAGCAAACTTACGGGCTCGTGGTTTTGACATCTATGGCTTGATAGTGGGCGGCATAGACCCAAAGCGAAAGGCTTACGCAGAGGAGATAAAAGAGCGCGTTGTATCCTTGGGCTTGGAGGGCTGCATTATCTTTACTGGACAAAGAAACGACATGAGAGAAATTTACTCAGTGTCTAATTTGGTTCTTTCTTTGTCCTCGAAGCCTGAATCATTTGGTAGAACAGTTCTTGAGGCTTTAAGCATGGGGATTCCGGTATTGGCCTACGACCATGGCGGCGTTCATGAGATTTTAAGCTATCTATTTCCAGAAGGGCTCATTCCTTTAAATGACAATGCTCTTTTGACTGAGAAGATGGTCGAGGTGCTACTTGGGCCCCCGGTAGAAGTTAAACCTAATGATCGTTTCCTACTCAGTAACATGCGTTCAAAAACTATTTCGCTTTATGAAAGTTTGGTATCTTCATGATTTATTTACCTATAGTGATTTTAATATTGTGGGTTTTATGGTTCTCGGAACGTTATGCCTGGTGGGGGCGGAATGTTGATTTAAAGCACCCACGTATTCTTATGTACCACATGGTCAGCCCTGCCGTGCAGGGGGCGAAATTTAACGGTTTGAGGGTGAGCCCGGCGCTGTTTGAGCGCCAAGTGTGTTGGTTAAGTGAAAATAGCTGGAACTTTGTAACGATGTCCGAGCTGGTGAATCAGCCCGCTAGAGAAAAAGTTGTGGCGATTACCTTTGATGATGGCTTTGAGGATAACTATTTAAACGCGTTCCCAATACTTAAAAAATACCATGCCAAGGCGACCCTTTACTTGGTAGTGGATCGCCATGATAGAGACTGGTCTGTTTCGAAAAAGTCCCATCACAATACCGGTGAATTAAAAAATGAAACAAAGTTAAGCGATGTGCAAATTAGAGAAATGCTAGAGAGCGGTGTTTTCGAGTTAGGGGGCCATACCTCCACCCATGCAAACCTTGCCAGCCTTGACGAGGAAGGTAAGCACAAAGAAATTGCCGAATCAAAGGCCCATCTTGAATCATTATTTTCTTGCCGCATATCAAGCTTTGCCTATCCCTTTGGAATTTATAACAAGGAGGGAGACCCATCATTGGTTCAAAAAGCCGGGTTTGATAGCGCTGTTACTACTGAAGACGGCATTCCTAGCGACGTTCACACCTCCTTGTTTGAGCTTCAACGTATCAAGATTAGCGGTAAAGATGGTTTCTTTTCTTTCAAAATAAGAATAGGGCGCGGCAAAAGAGGGTTACGAAAATAGGAAAGAGCTGTTGTAACTGCTCAGATCACGCTCAAATTCGTGCATCACAGCGTTAAAAAATGGTTATTTAACCATATAAACTC
>JAESUE010000246.1 GCA_016763235.1 Pseudomonadales bacterium | reverse complement strand
TTGGGTTTTTCAACCATGTCGGTCACACGATACAGCCCTTCCTTAAAGCTTTCCCCTTCAATGACCCCGTATTTATGGGTTTCATCATGAGGCACTTCCTGAATAGCCACAATGCTGCATCGAAATTGGTGATAAAGCTTCACCATTTGAGACATTACACCGTCTTCACCTTCATCGGCAATGCAGAGATCATCCGAAAGCACGACACCAAAAGGCTCGTTACCCACCATCGGTTCAGCAGTAAGAATGGCATGGCCAAGGCCTTTCATCTCCCGTTGCCGCATATAGAGGAACACACCTTCGTCGATCATTCGACGAATATCCTCTAGGTGCTTCTCTTTCCCAGTACCTTCTATTTGATGCTCAAGCTCATAGCTAATATCAAAATAGTCAGCAATTGCCCTTTTCCCTCGACCGGTCACAAATCCACATTCCGTTAAACCCGCTTCCATCGCTTCCTCAACCCCGTAGTGTACTAAGGGCTTATTAACGACCGGAAGCATTTCTTTGGGCATAGACTTTGTTGCAGGTAAAAACCGCGTGCCGTAGCCAGCAACAGGAAAAATACATTTTTTGATCATGGTGCGCTCTATCCTTGTTAAAAATACTTGCCAGATTATGCAAGAAAAGTATGTAAAGTATAAGGGGATTAGTTCACGGAATATTTAAAGTGAGGCCGCCAGCTGATTTTTATCTTGGTTTACGGTAACACCTCAGCTCACGCTCAAATTTGAACGCAATCTGAACAGTTACAACGTTCGCTGAGGTGTTACGGCTTACGAACAACTAACCTTTGCTCATCAGAGTGTATAAGACATACATGATGAATCCAGTATGAAACTGACGCGACTATCGCGGAAAAAGTGCATTTTTAGAGCTGTTCCATAGTGATACAGACTTAGGCCTTATTAGCACGCCTGTTTCCCCTCACGCTTCATTGCTCTGACTGACCTGTAAAAATAGCCATTCTTCTGATACCTCGAGCTATAACGCTATAAATATAGACGATCCGTCACAGGATTAACCAGGGAATTTGGCAAAATATTTCCATAAAATGACAACTTATTCCTTATTGATCTGACTTTAGCCTATCGGCATCTTTGACAAAGGTGCTCACTTTGCTATATCTATTTGAGAGAGATTAATCCAAACATCAATCTACTCCTCCGTTTAACCAATGGTTTAAGTTTACATATTCAACAACCTGCTTAAATGAATACACGCGTAGAAGGATACTTGCTGTGAATGAACCGATAGATATATTGCTTTTTGGCGGTCGTGGCGACCTTGCCCAACGAAAATTAATACCCGCTTTGTTTCAGCTGCATAAAAATCAAACGCTTGCACCAACTAGTCGCATCATTGGGCTTTCCCGAGGGAACATCAGCTCTGAAGAGTATTGCAACATCCTTTTTAGAGCTCTGGAAGAATATTCTCCAAAGGGTGTTGGCACAACAGAACAATGGAGTAGTTTCAGCAAACGTATTTCCTTTCTTATGCTTGATGGAAACAGCCATGATGATTTCATTAAACTTTCACAAATGTTGAAAGAAGAACAAACCTCCAATCGACTTTTTTACCTTGCGACGCAACCCAGCCTTTATGTTCACATATGCAGAAATCTTGCAGAAAACAATCTCATCACCGAAAGCTCCCGTGTCATCCTAGAAAAACCCATTGGCCAAGATTTAAAAACAGCACAAGATATAAACCGTCACGTATCCACATGGTTTAAAGAAGAGCAAATATACCGAATAGATCATTATCTGGGAAAAGAAACGGTACAGAATTTATTAATCCTACGTTTTGCTAACAGTCTCTTTGAATCACAGTGGAACAATAATTACATTGATCACATTCAAATAACCATCGCGGAAAAAATCGGCGTGGGTAGCCGTGGCAGTTTTTTTGAACAAGTGGGGACAATGCGCGATATGGTGCAAAATCATTTGCTTCAATTATTATGCATCATCGCTATGGAGCCACCCTATGATTCCTCTCCTGATGCAATTCGTGATGAAAAACTAAAGGTCCTCAAAGCGCTCAAGCCCATTAAAGAAGAAGCATTACATAATAATGTGGTGCGGGGGCAATACAGCCATTCTACTAACGACACTGAAATGCTCCGCGCCTACCAAGATGAAGATGACGTGCCTGCAAATAGCAACATGGAAACCTTTGTAGCGCTCAAAGCCGAAATTGATAATTGGCGCTGGGCGGGTGTGCCGTTTTATCTTCGAACAGGTAGACGTATGGCAACAAGTTTATGCGAAATTGTCGTCGAATATAAAAAAATACCCCATTCCATTTTCAGCTCTTTTAATTCATCGGCAATACCCAACAAACTGGTTATACGTCTTCAACCAGACGAAAGCATCAAACTTAGAATTTGCGAAAAAAGAATGGGGCCAGGTATGAATATTCAGCCCACCGAGTTAAACCTCAGCCCTGATCGCAGCGCAGGGGAACACCCCCCTACGGCTTATGAGCGCTTGCTACATGATGCCATTAACGCCAATGCCACGCTTTTTATGCGGCGTGATGAGTTAGAAGCCGCATGGAAATGGGTTGACCCAATCATCGAAGACTGGAACAAAACTAATAATATCCCCAGTGCCTACCCTGCGGGATCATGGGGCCCCGCAGCCTCCACTCTTCTTCTCGCCAAAGATGGCCGACTCTGGAATGAAATGAGCTAATATTATGATGATAAATGAGCATCTTTTTACCGACTATGAAGAACTACAAATAGCGCTAACAGAACGTTTTATCAGTACGCTCTCCAAAGCCCTTGTAGACAATGGCCATGCGGTTGTAGCCGTCCCCGGTGGCGCTACCCCCGTCCCGCTCTTTCAAACTCTAGCGAAACAGGATTTTGATTGGAGCAATATTACCTTCATGCTGACCGATGAGCGCTGGGTTAAAAATACCCACTCAGACAGCAATGAAAACCTTCTACGCCGCCATTTTCTTGATGCGACACAAGCGAGATTTATTCCACTTAAGAGCGAAGCAAGCACCGCAAGCGAAGGGCAGGAAATTACCGAGAAAAAACTTCAGCACATTCTCTTTCCCACAGATATTTGCCTTCTTGGAATGGGGGAAGACGGACACATCGCGTCCCTCTTCCCCGAAGCGCCAGAGTTGGTCAAAGCGCTAGACATGCAATCGAAACAACTCTGTATCGCCATCACGCCGCCCAACATGGAGCAGGAGCGCTTATCGCTCACACTAAATGCCCTGCTCAATACGCGCCAACTTATTTTGCTGATAAAAGGGGATAAAAAAAGAAAGATTTACCTAGAGGCAAAAGACGCTGCCGACAACATTATTTCCCCTATTGGTCACATCCTCCATCAAAGCCAAGCACCCATTGATGTTTACTGGACAGCCTGATGACACACTTACACCCCGTAGTTAAAAAAGTAAGTGAGGCGATAAAATCCCGCAGCACCACGACACGCGAGCACTACCTTTTACAGGTTCAGCATCAACAAAAATTGCGTTGGGGAAAACTCGGGCCCACCAATTTGGCCCACGCTTTTGCCAGTGTTACTGAAGACGAAAGGCTTATTCTACGAACGAGCGAAACTGGACAGAATATTGCCATTGTCACCGCCTACAACGATATGGTATCTGCCCACCAGCCTTACAAAGATTATCCAGAACAAATTAAGAAAGCACTTAACGAAGAAGGCGCGGTGGCACAAGTTGCTGGCGGTGTACCCGCGATGTGTGACGGGATTACCCAAGGCTATGAGGGGATGGAACTATCGCTTTTCAGCCGTGATGTCATTGCCCAGTCCACTGCGGTTGCCTTATCTCACCAATTATTCGATGGCATCATTTTACTTGGCACCTGTGACAAAATCGTCCCCGGATTACTAATGGGCGCGTTACAGTTTGGCCACCTACCCGTACTATTTATTCCCTCAGGCCCGATGGAAACGGGGCAAGGAAACGAACAAAAAGCCCTAACACGCCAACTCTATGCAGAAGGAAAAATCGACAAAGCCGCGCTTTTAGAATCTGAACAAAAATCCTATCACAGCCCCGGCACCTGCACTTTCTATGGCACAGCAAACACCAATCAACTGCTTTTGGAAGTCATGGGGTTTCAACTTCCCGGCAGCACCTTTTTAAATCCATCCAGTGAACTACGGCCCTCTTTGAATAAAATGGCGGCCAAACAAATCCTCAGGCTCACACGACAGAGTGATCATTACACCCCGATTAGCCAACAGATTAATGCGCATAGTCTTGTGAACGCAATGGTTGCATTGCTTGCCACTGGCGGCTCAACCAACCTTACAATTCACCTTATTGCTATCGCACGCTGCGCAGGCTTAAAAATCAACTGGAAAGATTTTTCTGAGCTCAGCCAGGTCATCCCATTGCTCACCAAGGTTTACCCGAATGGCGAAGCCGATATTAATCAATTTGAAACCGCAGGCGGTGTAGGACAAATAATCAATCAGCTACTTGATGGCGGATTTCTTCATGAAAATGTTGATACCCTGATCGGTCATGGTCTAAATAAAATGCTTCAGGTACCAATAAAAAATGATAACGGCGAACTTGACTGGCAGGATACCCCCTCAAAGCCCTCACCCAACGCAATCATCAGCAGCATAGACAAGCCCTTTTCAACAAATGGTGGTCTAAAATTATTAACGGGGAATATAGGTAGAGCCATAGTGAAAACCTCTGCCGTGGCCAGCGAGCATCACACTATAAAAGCACCCGCTATCGTATTCGACGATCAACATGAGGTGCTAGCAGCCTTTAAGGCGGGTGAGCTTCAACGTGATTTTATTGCCGTCGTTCGCTTTCAAGGCCCTAAAGCGAACGGTATGCCAGAACTGCACAAGCTCACACCTTCTCTCACCTCGTTACAAAAGCAAGGTTACAAGGTGGCACTGCTTACCGATGGTCGCATGTCCGGCGCATCGGGAAAAATCCTTGCCGCCATTCATGTTTGCCCCGAAGCAAAAGACAAAGGCCTCATTGCAAAGATTGAAACAGGAGATATTATCGAAATAGATGCTGAAAAAGGCATTATGCAGCTCCACCAAACAGCCGCGTCACTGGAGCGCCGAATGCCAGCTGAATTCTCCGAGAAAGAAATCTTCACCAGCGGCCAAAAACTTTTCAACACAGCAAGAAGGAATGTCTCTAGCGCCGAAACGGGAGCGCTATCACTTTTTTGAAAGATGTCACCACGGAGCCATAATGCAAACATTCCCTCAGTTATTAAATAATCACAAACCTATCATTGCAGTCATCACCATTGAAGACCCAAGCCACGCGCTCCCCATCGCCAAGGCGTTAGCAGAAGGCGGTGTAAGCATTCTCGAAATAACACTGCGTAGCCAGCATGGCCTGGATGCAATAAAGCGTATTCGAGAAGAAATGCCTGCATTGTGCGTAGGCGCAGGAACCGTCACCAAGCCCAGTCAATTCTCATTGATTCAAAAAGCAGGGGCCCAGTTCTCTGTAAGCCCCGGCCTAACCCCCTCTTTAATAGAAGCAGCGCGTGATCACCAGTCCCCCTTTCTTCCTGGAGCAATAACACCCTCTGAAATACTCATGGGGATCGAAGGCGGCTTAGAGTTCCTAAAGTTTTTTCCCGCTGAAAGTAGTGGTGGTGTTGATTTTTTAAAAAATCTTGCAGGCCCATTTCCGAATATTAAATTCTGCCCCACAGGAGGAGTCATCGATACTAATATTCAACAATATCTTTCTACTGGAAATGTATTTTGCGTGGGAACAACCTGGCTGACACCGCCAGAGTTGATAAAGGAACAAAGGTGGGGGGATATTTCTTCAAGAGCACAATTACTGACAAAACAATATTAAAACTGAACCCTCATCGACATAACAAATCTATGTGAGGTCAACCCGAAATCATAATCAGCATCTCTCAGCATTTTCTTCCAAACATCTTTCTTCTGAATCCCAGCCATCTCAGGAGTTTCTTGCAACTTATTTCGCTGATGACGTTTCTTGGAGTTCTGCCATACACGACGAAGGACGCCTCCAAAAAATCGACTACGAAGCTCCTCATATGCTGTAGCGCCTTGTATTGAATCAGCGCACGATAGATTAGAAGCCGTACCACCGAATGTTGTAAAACAAAAACTATTCGCACTTCCAACAGCCTGCGCACGACAAAGACCGCTGCCAAGAAGAAGACATAATACTGGAATTAAACATTGCACAAATTTCATAAGTTCCCCATGTCGCTTTATTTTCTTCTTGTATGCTTATGAGTGTATTCCACGCTTCATTTTTATAATGTGTTTGGATCGCGTTTTTCAAAACTTCTTGCGGTTAGAAGAGCTGGATTTACGCTTCTTTCTTTAGAAGCCTATTTAACAAGCATTAGAAGCAAGCATCAACAGAGTTGAGTAACGTCATGTACCTACCTTGTATAATTAGGTTTTATTGATCCCTATAGAAACAAAAAAACCGGCTTTTCGTTTTAAAAAATCCGGTTTTTGATAAAAGATAACAGAAGGGTTTCATTTCGTTACAAACTAATCAAGACTCCTGCTAACCATTTCATAAAGGTCATTAGATAAACTCGGTTCTGATTTAATCTTTTTCAATGCGACAACCATCAACTTACTGCGCACCTCATCCTGCTGTCTCCACCGAGAGAGGGGGTTTACTATTCGAGCCGCAATTTGTGGGTTAATCGGGTCAAGCTTCAGCACCATTTCGGACAAAAATTCATACCCTGATCCATCTGGGTTATGAAAGTTCACCAGATTCGCAGAACAAAATGTAGCAATTAACGCCCTTACCTTGTTTGGGTTTGTTAACTCAAACAAGGGATGCTCCATTAACCGTTTCACTTCACTCAAGCAGTTTTCCAGCGGCGAAGAAGCCTGTATTGCAAACCATTGATCCACAACAAGCGGCTCATGTTTCCATCTATTGTAGAACTCTTGAAGAGTAACTTCTGATTGCGGAGCACCATTATGAACAATAGCCCTTAATGCAGCCGCGACATCCGTCATATTATTTGCTTCACGAAACTGCTTTGCGCTCATTTCCTGAAAGTTTTGTTTGCCTAAGGTCATTAGGTATTGAAGGCAGCAGTTTTTCAAACTTCGTTGAGCAATTTGCTCTGCGCTTGCGGAATACTCGACGTTTAAATTGTTTTCATTTAATACGTCTAAGAACTCCGTCTCAAGGGCCATCGCCAACTGCTTAATAAAAGATTGCCGTACAGCGTGTATTGCTGAAACATCGGCCGACGGCATTAAGCCCATCAAATAGGCTTCACTCGGAAGACTGAGGATTTTTGAGGCTAATTCCTTATCCATACCCTTGTCAGATAATACGCTCTTAAACCCACGCAGTAATGCGCCGTCAAGCTTGACATCTTGATTATTTTTGACGTTTTCAACTTGCGAAAAAATACACGTTTGGGCAAGTTTCTGCGCGGCAATGGTTCTAAAACAGACTACCAACCTATCAATGTCACGGGTCGACCTGCTATTAATCGTCCTTGGCAGCAGCTTAATATTTGTAGTACCTGATCCCGACCCAGTCCTGTGGCTAATAACCCTATGTACCTTGTG
>JAESUE010000245.1 GCA_016763235.1 Pseudomonadales bacterium | reverse complement strand
GCAATCGCTGCAGCGCCTTCTTCCTTGGCCGCCAAACGAGCCGCTTCAGCATTACTACTTACTGCAACCCGCTCTACTTTTGGCCAATTACCATCCAGCCAACTACGACACTGCGCCAAGGATTGCTGATGTGAATAGATTTTTTTTATTTCTTTGTTGCTTCGACCTTCTGGAATCAGCAGGTGATGATGTATACGAAGCTCGACCTCACCGCAAACTTTAAGCGTGGAGTTGAAAAAGCTGTCCAGCGTGTGGTTGACAACGCCTTCCGTAGAATTCTCAACGGGAACCACGCCGTAATTTACAGAGCCTGCCTCTACCTCACGAAAAACTGCATCAATAGAGGAAAAAGAAACGCTCACAACACCGTGACCAAAATGCTTTAGTGCAGCCTCTTGTGTAAAGGTTCCCGCTGGCCCCAGAAAGCCAATCTTCATTGGCTCCTCAAGCGCCAAACAGGCTGACATTATTTCCCGAAATAAACGAGCAACTGTCTCACCGCCGAGTGGCCCTTCATTGCGCTGCATAACGTCCCGAAGAACCTGGGCCTCACGCTCAGGGCGGTAAAATAAAACAGGCCCACCGCCTGCAGTCTCACTGGATTTCACCTCTGCAACCTTCAAAGCACAGCCAGCTCTTCGGTTCAATAGAACCTGTAGCTCCCTATCTATTTTGTCAATTTCGGTACGCAGTGCTAGTAAGCCATCGCTTACTTTTTCCGTCATGATTCCAACCTTTGCACCCGAATTATAGATCGTTAAGATATTTTATCGGGTGACTTCAATTCATTTACATAACCGTTGTAGCTCGGTTAAAGTGTGGCTTAGTTAGCCATATCGCTTTTCAAAACCCTGCATGAAACTGATTAAAGCATCGACAGCTTCTTCTGATACCGCATTGTATATACTTGCACGCATCCCCCCTACAGAGCGATGTCCTTTTAAATTAAGCAGCCCTTCTTTCTCAGATTCCTGCAGGAACGTTTTATCGAGTTCACTGTCCGCCAGAATAAATGGCACGTTCATTAATGAGCGATTATCTATTGCCACTGGGTTCCGGTAAAAGTCACTGGCGTCAATAGCACCGTATAAGCTTTTAGCTTTACGCTCATTAACGATACTCATTTCATCTAGGCCACCCAAGTCTAAAAGACGTTCAAAAACCAAACCGGCAAGATACCAAGAAAACGTAGGCGGGGTGTTGTACATGGAGCCATTATCGGCAGCAGTTTTGTAGTCGAGCATAGCCGGGCAAACACCAAGGGAGCTCCCAATTAAATCTTCTCGAACAATCACAACAGTCAAACCGGCTGGACCGATGTTTTTTTGCGCTCCGGCGTAGATCACCCCAAAACGACTAACATCGACGGGCTTGGATAATATTGTGGAAGACATATCAGCAACGAGAGGAACATTACCCACTTCAGGAATTTCACTAAATTCCACACCACCGATGGTTTCATTCGGCGTGTAATGCACATAAGCAGCATTTTTATTTAATTGCCAACTATCACGCTGTGGAACACAGGTGAAATTTTCCGCTTCACTGCTTGCTACGATATTAACTGGGCCATACCGCTTGGCTTCTGCGATCGCTTTTTTTGACCAAGCGCCTGTATTGAAATAATCAGCCTCTTTTTTTTCACCCAAAAGGTTCAAGGGCACCGCCGCGAACTGAGAGCTCGCACCACCCTGGAGAAAAAGCACTTTGTAGTTTTCAGGAATAGCCATCAATAAACGTAGATCAGCTTCCGCTTTTTCTGCTACCGAAACAAACTCTTTGCTACGGTGACTTATTTCCATGATTGAACCGATGCCTTTAGACTGCCAATCAAGCAATTCAGATTGGGCGCGCTCTAAAACTGCCTCAGGAAGAGACGCCGGACCAGCACAAAAATTATACGATCTTGCCATTTCAAATAACCCTTAAGTAACTACCCGCAAACTCTGTAACTGTTCAAATCAAGCTCAAAATTTCACCTTGCTTTACGCAGGTTTTAGCGCAAGCTGAATCTAAACCCTTTTATTCTCAAACAAGTAATGAGTTAAGACCATTGGACAAAAGCTGACGTCACGCTCAGGCAAGGAAAATGCTTTTTAAAAGAGAGTCCATTTAGTATAAATGCCTTTTTCATAGGCCTTATCCCAGCAGGGTTTTAGGTGCACTTCCGCTAAAAGCCGAAATCAAGACGACAGAGCATGAGAGAAAACAGCCCTCATGCAAAGGTCTCAACTCCTTATTCCTCTTCACCTTCATTCGTTTCCAGATCAGAAGGGGGTGATTCAAGTTTTTGCTCTTCACTGGAAGAGGATGCTTCCGAGTCGCCTACATATTCTTCAGTTTCGTCTACTTCTGGCTCATCGATGCGTTCCAGCCCAACCAGGTGCTCACCTTTTACTACTTTAATCAGCCTTACACCTTGGGTATTCCTGCTTTGAAGTGAAACCTCATCGACGCGGGTTCGCACTAAAGTTCCCTGATCACTGATCAACATAAATTCGTCGCCGTCAAAGACCTGCACCGCACCCACTAGCTCACCGTTTCGCTCAGACATCTGCATCGCAATAACGCCACGGCCGCCGCGCCCCTTGCACGGAAACTCTTCCATAGGGGTTCTCTTACCGTAACCATTCACGCTGGCGGTTAGCACCTGACCATGCTCTTCAATTACAATCAGTGAGATCACTTTCGCATCATCAGACAGTCGTATGCCGCGTACGCCTCGCGCCGTTCGTCCCATTGGTCTCACAAGACCTTCAGAGAAGCGCATGGCTTTTCCATCACTGCTGAACATCAGCATATCTCGTGTACCATCTGTAATGGCCACGCCCACTAGCGTATCGTCTTCACTTAATTCAACGGCAATCAAACCGCTTGGGCGAGGGCGAGAAAAGGATTCCAAAGTTACTTTTTTAACCGTGCCCTTGCTCGTTGCCATAAACACAAATTGCCCTTCCGCATATTCTCGCAATGGCAAAATAGAAGTTACTTTTTCATCTGCATCCAATGGAAGTATATTCACCAAGGGTTTACCACGAGAGCCACGTCCAGCCTGCGGAAGTTGATAAACCTTCAACCAATACACCTTGCCGCGGCTGGTAAAGCATAAGATTGTATCGTGAGTGCTCGCGACAATTAGGTGTTCAATATAGTCTTCATCTTTCATCGCCGTAGCGGACTTACCGCGACCACCACGTTTTTGCGCCTGATAAGTATCCAGAGGCTGTATTTTTGCATAACCACCGTGAGAAACAGTGGCCACCATATGTTCCTCGGTAATCAAATCTTCATGGGTCAAGTCACGACGCGAGGTAATAATTTCAGTTCGGCGCTCATCACCATATTGCTCACGAATAGCCTCCAGCTCCTCCCGTATGACCTTCATTAGTAATGCAGGATCAGCCAGTATTGCAACAAGACGTTTGATTTCTTCAAGAATCTCCTCGTATTCAGCAACAATTTTTTCTTGTTCAAGGCCGGTAAGACGATGAAGCTGCAAATCGAGGATAGCTTTAGCTTGAGCGGGTGAAAGGTGATAAAGCCCATCTCTCAAGCCATAAATCATTTCAAGATTTTCTGGACGAGACACATCGCCACTACCCGCTCGCTCAAGCATACCGGCTACTGCGCCAGGGGGCCAACCTTGAAGAGCTAGCTTTTCTCTGGCTTCTGCAGCGTTTGCAGACGCTTTAATCAAGGCGATCACCTGGTCAATATTATTGAGGGCAATGGCCATGCCTTCTAATACATGCCCTCTTTCACGCGCTCTTCTAAGCTCAAATACTGTTCGGCGTGTGACCACTTCGCGGCGGTGGGAGATAAACGCTTCTAAAATCTGTTTTAAATTAAGTGTTCGAGGTCGCCCATCAACAAGCGCAACCATATTAATACCAAAAACACTTTGCATTGATGTTTGCTTATAAAGATTATTTAAAATCACTTCAGGCACTTCACCACGACGAAGCTCAATCACCATATGCATACCATCTTTATCAGATTCATCTCTTAAACCTGAAATACCTTCAATTTTTTTATCTCTCACAAGATCAGCAATTTTTTCTAGCAATCTTGCTTTATTCACTTG
>JAESUE010000244.1 GCA_016763235.1 Pseudomonadales bacterium | reverse complement strand
ATGTCAGGGCTGGGCGGCATTCCGTTTCTTTCAAAAAAGTAAGGTGGTTATTGGTGTTGGGATGCGCTTATTTTGCGTAGCTTGACCCGTGCGCGTCGATTACGCAGCAATACGATTATTGAGGTGAAAGATGGGTGTTTACGACATTTTCAGCACTGCCGCCTAAAAAATAACCCATTAAAGTGTTTCACCGAGATTCGCTGAACAGCTACAGGGTTCGCTGAATAGTTACGGTCTTTATTGTATGCTTGCGCGACATTTAAATAAGTTTCAAGTTATAAAACTTCAACTTTTATATTGAGTAACAAATTGAGAATAAGAATGCCGACGTTATCTGAATAATTACGTTTGTTTGTCCAAGGTACGGCGAACAGCCAAAGCAAGTTCGTTCAGGTTGTAGGGTTTTCCGAGTAGATTTTTTGACAGTTGGTGGTATATTTTTCTTTCACCGTTTACAAACTCCATACGCTTGGAGGTAAAGCCTGAAGTCAGTAGCACTTTAACGGTGGGTTGTTGTTTTAGCGCGGCAAATGAGAGCTCAAACCCATCGAGACCAGGCATCACTACATCGCTAAAGATAAGATCAATCCCCTTGGTTGTTGAAAGGGCTTCAAGCGCTTCTTTGCCATTGTTGGCCGTCAGGGTTTTGTAACCAAGTAATTGTAAGTAGCCCTTTGCCGTGTCGGAGATTGCTTCTTCGTCATCGACAACCAGAATTGTTTCATTACCACGGGGTAGCCCACTTTTCTCTTCAGGATGTTGTTTTTCTTCACGCTCGCCTACTGCGCGAGGAAGGTAAATGTGAAAGGAGCTGCCACTCCCTTCTTCTGAGTAAAGTTGAATGTGACCGCTGGAGCGTTGTACAAATCCGTAGACCATAGCGAGCCCCAGCCCGGTGCCTTTGCCGACTTCTTTGGTGCTAAAGAAGGGGTCGAATATCTTTTTACGAAGCTCTTTGCTGATTCCCGTGCCGGTATCACTTACTGAGATCATGACGAAGTCGCCTTCTTGTGCGCTGGGGTTTAGTTTGGCGTATTCGGCATCAAGGTGTTTATTCGCTGTTTCGATAACGAGCAGCCCGCCTTGGGGCATTGCGTCGCGGGCATTGAGAGAGAGGTTGAGGATGGCGTCTTCCAGATCGCCCGGCTCGACCTTGATGGGCCAAAGGTTGTCAGCCAAGTGGGTTTCCACTTGAATTACCGCCGTGACAGACTTGGCAATTAGCTCCTGTAGGCTTTCAATAAAGGGGTTGATCTGGGTTAACACCTGCCCTTGATGCCCCTGATGTGAAAAATTAAGCAGTTTGCGTGTTAGCTGCGCGCCCCGCTGAGTACCGGCGAGGGCTTTGTCGATTCTTTCTACTGCTTTTGGTTGATCCCCGATAGCCATTTTGAGCAATTCAAGATTACCCATGATGATGCCTAGCAGGTTGTTAAAGTCGTGAGCGATACCCCCTGTAAGTTGGCCCACCGCATCCATTTTTTGGCTGTTGCGCAGAATTTCTTCATTGAGTTTGAGTTGCGTAATATCTTCAGCAACATAAATATTATGGGATATGGCACCGTCTTCGCTTGAAATGGACGATGCCGATGTTCGTATGGAATAGCTATCTCCTTCTTTTGTGATTGGTGTCATTTCACCCATCCATTTTTCGCCTGAAGCAAGCGCGGTGTTAAGTGCTGATACCTGGTTTTGATCCAGCTCACTGAGTTGAAATAGTTGCTCTATGGAATGCCCCATAACTTCCTGGGCCGTGAAACCACTTGTTTTTTCGAACTGGGGGTTTGCATACTCAATGATATTTTCGGGGTTACAAATAAGAATAGAAGCAGGGCTTTGCTCGGTTGCCATTGAGAGGGTTTTCAACTGATCTTCATGCGCTTTAAGCGCATTATGCTGCTCCGTTAAGGTGACTCTTGCGTCTCTAATTGAGCAAATCATACTATTCATCGTGTTTGAAAGAGCGAGAATTTCTGTAGAGCCATGAGGAGGAATGAGATCAATAGGAATGCCACTATCGTCGCGACGACTGATCACTGAAATAATGTCTGAGAGCGGTTTTAAAATAAAGAAGCGTATTGTTGTAAGAAGTAAGATGATGAGTGATAGAGAGAGCGCAATGGTATTGATCAGGGTGCTTATTATTATTTCATTCAGCTCTTTATTCAGTGACGCATTAGAAATGTAAATGCGAATCGTGCCAAGTTTATCACCAGATAGTGCAATGATATCGTCTTTGTCAGAATAGCAGCATGTTTCTAATAGTTTGTTTTGTTTGTTATTTTTCGAATCGTATTCAATGATGTTGCCGTTGGTGTCTCGAATTTTCCCACTAATGTATGATTTTTCCCCTAGAACTTTACCCATATTGTAATCTTCTACAATAATGGCGAAGTTATCTCGTTGCTCCATTTTATTAAATATCAGTTTATCGTATTCATTAATCGCATACGAAGCGATAAAACCAGCCACATTTTTTTGTAATGAAACAATGCTTAGTCGGGAGCTTTGCTTCATATCTTCGATGATTTTATTTTTTGTCGAAACGTAGCTGTACGCAGAATGTGCAGACATTACCACGGTAACCGTTGAAATGATGATGATCGTTAGTGTTACGTATAACGACTGCTTGTAGGTGTTTATTTTCAATAGTTTGTACCAGTTGGTTATTCTACAATGCCAAGAACATTCATTTTGATGATTGAAAGCTTTTCGGCTATATTTTCTGCAGAAATTGCAAGAATTTCCAGTTGTTGGTTCTTGTTAACATCTTTGCCGTTGAGGTATTTATCCATTGCATAGATGGCCTCTTGCCCCATTAAATAGGGCTGCTGCATTGCTGAGCCAACAAGAACTCCCTGAGGAATGAGGTCTAAAAATATAGGCTCGGCATCAAATGTAATCAATAACACCTCTTCTTTTTTCCCCGCATCGTAAATGGCTTTCACTGCTCCCTTGTACTTATCTGAGCCTTGCAACCATATTGCACGAAGGTTGGGGTGATTGTTTATTAAATTTTTACTTAAGTTGTAAGTTTCTTCTTCTGAAAAAGTGGATTGTTGTTTTATACCCGCTCCTTTAATCCCGGCCTCATCCAGCGCCTTCATGAAACCAGCGGTTCGTGCCTGGCCATTGAGCCTTTTTTGAGGTATGGCTACAATGCCGACGCTACCATTTTGCCAACCGAGTTCGTGTAACTTTTCAGTAAGAACCTTGCCGATTTTATAAGCGCCGTCTTTATTATCGGAAGAGATAAAAGAGACGTAATCTCCGCTATCCGTTCCAACATCAGATATTACGACAGGAATTCCGGCTTTTTTGGCAAGCT
>JAESUE010000243.1 GCA_016763235.1 Pseudomonadales bacterium | reverse complement strand
TGGAATTATTATTTATAATAATGCGCATAATGTTAGATAACGCCACATAACTCGGTTTTCAGTGACATTATTTAAAATATATACTGTCGCGATTTTACATTATTAGGAGGAGCGATTTTTTCTGACGTGTTTTTTTGGAATTAATCGGATTAAAAAACAATGTTATTAACAGGGGTTTTCGCTATTGCGTGAGTTAAGTGTTGGTAGTGAGGCCTGTATAGCTGACAGGCTGGCGTGCAAGGTAAGTACACATGTTTTTTATGGTTAAAGTGCACTAAAGGGACGCTCACTTAAATGTTGACATGCTTCCGTACCAACAGTAATCTTTCTAGAGTATTGGTGTAATATACGACTAAATTTTCGCTTCAAGTACCTTGGTAGTGAACTGAACCTTACTATAATAGGCGTCTGCGGCAATGTTCCGAATATTAAGCCGATGTAAATTTGCAGAAATATTTCTAAGGTTTTGAGTATCCACTGTTTGGCGTGAGTCCAGAGAGTAGCTTGTGTTTTATTTTAAATCGGTAATACAGATAGTAAAAACCCCAGTCCACGTTGGGCTTCTCCTGCACTGCCATTGTAATACCCGTCTAATTCTTCTGTTTTGTTGCCACATTTACTTACCCCCCCCATCAATCACTGCTATTTTTTATTTTATTTTATTTAGGCAATAGTTGAGAAGTTAATTTCTCGTTAAATTCAGCATAATGAAAAATAATTTTCGACTATCGACGAAATTATTTTTCATTCATCGAGTTATATTGGCTTAAATTAGTAAAGATTGCTGTAACTACTCATCTCACGCTCAAGTTTGAGCGCAATCTGAACTGTTACAGAGTTCGCTGAGTAGTTACCGATTGATTGGCCTTGAAAAATAACTAGAACATCGAAAAGAGATAACATGAAGTTTATCTGAGATTTTTTAATGCTGGACGATGAGGGTGAAATCATTTTTACTCTATATTTATATGGGCAAATCTTGCGCTTATTTTAGAATCAGATCTTCGAAATTTCTGCCCGTGGTGCCCCCTGTTATTCTTTTTGTTTCTGTAAAAACTGTTCGAAGTGTTGTTGGGTTCTCTGTGATTACTTGCTTATATAGCCATTCATTGCCGGAAAGGCAGGATAAAGCTATGTCATAACATCAACCGTTACTTGATTGACCAAGATCGCATCGAGGTAGCGGGTGACATATTGTTCTCGTGTGCTTGCAGGTGGAATATTTTTGCCTTGTGCGTTTAAATTACGAATTTTATTTTCGATTTCTTGTTTGGCTTTTTCAAACGCTTCTTCAAGGCCGCTACACATAAAGGTGAGGTTTTTAAAGTCTGGCACGAGTACGCGGCAGGTATTTTCATCGTCCATAAAGACGATAATTGGGTATTCCATTGGAACCTCTAGTTTGTTTTTACGTTGGTCTGAGTGAATGTTTTACGGTAACGTGCAAGGAACGCTGCGATACGGCTAATGGCTTCTTTTAGCTGGTCTTCTGTGGGTAAAAAAACAATGCGTAAATGGTTTTTTTGTGGCCAGTTAAAGCCTGTTCCGTGGACGATGAGAACTTTTTCTTGCAGCAGTAATTCTAGTGCAAATTGTTCATCATCTTCGATGGGGTAGATGTTTGGATCAAGTCGAATAAATAAATACAGCGCTGCTTTGGGTTTAACGCAGCTGACGCCTGGAATATCTGTGAGTAATTTCCAGGCGGTATCACGTTGTTTGCATAGGCGGCCGCTGGGGTGGGTGAGATCTTGTATGCTTTGATAACCACCTAGGGCGGTTTGTATCGCATTTTGTGCGGGCACGTTGGAACATAAGCGCATGGATGCCAGCATGTTAAGGCCGCTTACATAATCTCTGGCATGTTCTTTTGCTCCACTTACCAGCATCCAGCCTGATCGAATCCCTGCTACGCGATAACTTTTTGAGAGGCCGTTAAAGGAGATGCAAAGTTGGTTTTCACATAAGCTGGCTAGGCAGGTATGGGTGGTTTGGTCATAGAGAATTTTGTCGTAAATTTCGTCTGCAAAAATAATGAGCTCGTGCTTTTTTGCTAGTTTAACGATGCGTTTGAGGAGTTCTTCTGGATACACTGCGCCGGTAGGGTTGTTGGGGTTTATTACGACGATACCGCGTGTTTTGTCAGATATTTTTTTCTCCATATCGTCGAGGTCGGGGTACCAGTTATCGCTTTCATCGCAAAGGTAGTGTACTGGCTTGCCTCCTGATAATGAGACTGCGGCTGTCCATAGTGGGTAGTCGGGTGCGGGAATGAGGATTTCATCATTATTTTCCAGCAATGCCTGCATGGACATAACAATCAGCTCGCTAACGCCATTGCCTAAAAATATATCGTCAATGGAAACATGCGCTACGCCTTGGGTTTGATACTGTTGCATGATGGCGGTGCGGGCAGAATATAAGCCTTTTGAATCGGTGTAACCGACAGATTGAGGTAGGTGATGAATGATGTCTCGGAGAATATCTTCGGGTGCTTCGAAGCCGAAGGGGGCGGGGTTGCCGATGTTAAGTTTGATGATTTTATGGCCTTCTTCTTCCATTTGCTGGGCTTTATCCAGCACTGGGCCTCTAATGTCGTAACAAACATTCTCTAATTTTGATGACTTGTTGATTTCTTTCACAGGTTACCTGGTTGCTATGTCGTTAAAAGTAAGTGTTTTGTCACTACTCAGCTCACGCTAAAATTCGCGCATAACAGCGTTAAAAAATAATCATTTAACCATATAAACGCACATTTTTTGCCTTGCTCTGCTCAAATTTGAACTCTTACGGGGTTCCCTGAGTAGTCCAGTATTTCTTAAGAAGAGTTTTTAAAACGAGTGGTTTTAAGTCGAATATTTTCATACAGCTTGTGCTGCGGCATAGGCCGATGACCAGGCCCACTGAAAATTAAAGCCACCGAGATGACCGGTAACATCGACAATTTCCCCAATAAAGAATAGGCCGCTTTGATGTTTACTTTCCATCGTTTTGGAGGAAAGACCATCGGTGTTGACGCCGCCCAAGGTGACTTCTGCTGTGCGATAGCCTTCTGTACCAGCGGGTTTTAATTGCCAAGCGCCCAGTCGTTCGGCAATGTTTTCAAGTTGCTGGTGGCTGAAATCGGCCATAGGTATTCGGGTTTCGTTTGGCCACCATTGGTTTTCCAGTTCGGTGATGAGGCTTTTTGGAAGTTTTTCTGTGAGAACGGTTTTAAGCAGGTTTTTTTTCTGTGTTGATTTACATTCCATAAGCCAGTCGTATATTGCGATATCGGGCAACAAATTTAATTGGATGTTTTCGCCGGGTTGCCAGTAGGAAGATAATTGTAAGGCGGCTGGCCCACTTAAACCACGATGGGTGAAGAGGATGTTTTCCCGAAATGTTTGGCCTTGGTTTGAAAGTTCTGCATCAACAGATAAACCGCTTAATTTGTTACTGAGGTTTTTGAAAGTATCGCTGAATGTAAAAGGCACTAAGCCTGCGCGTGTCGCTAAAACATCCATGTCAAATTGTTGTGCGATTTCATACCCAAACCCGGTAACACCCATGGATGGAATGGACAAACCACCGCTGGCAATGACGACTGCCTGCGATTGAAGTAAGCCTTGGTTAGTTTGAGTTTGGTAGTGTGATGAGATGCTGAGGGAGCTGATGTCGCATTGGGTTTTTATTTCAACGCCGTATTTATCGCATTCTGCCAAAAGCATATTTAATATGTCTTTTGCACTGTCATCGCAAAATAGCTGACCAAGTTTTTTTTCGTGATAGGGGATTTTATATTCGTCCACCAAGCCAATAAAGTCCCACTGGCCGTAACCATTGAGGGCAGATTTGCAGTAGTGCGGATTACTAGAGAGGAAGTTTTCTGCTTCTGTATACATGTTGGTAAAGTTGCAACGGCCACCCCCTGACATGAGTATTTTTCTGCCGACTTTACTGCTGCGTTCCAGAACCACGACTTTTTTATTTCGCTGCGCAATTTGGGCTGCGCAGAATAAACCCGCGGCACCACCGCCGACAATAACGACATCGTAATGACTACTTTTCAATAGAACGCCTTTGGGGAATAGGGG
>JAESUE010000018.1 GCA_016763235.1 Pseudomonadales bacterium | reverse complement strand
GCTGGTAATATCCAGCGCGGCCTGCCGCCCTTTTAATAAAACCAGTTCGACATTAACGGTATACTTTTCTTCTGCAGTAATTTTAGATTTTACTTTGTGCTTGAGATACTCGGCCGCTCCACGCGCTTCCAGTTCCCGCAGGAGAGCCTCCAGCTTTGCTATTTCTGCTTCCAGCTCTGGTGCACGCATACGAATAATGGGCGTTCCCACTTGAACATGCTGTCCTGATTTAACCAGCACCTCTTCCACAAAGCCTTCGGTGCCGGTATAAAGTTGCGCCTGATCAGAGACCCACACAACACCTTCAACCCGCGTAGTCAGTGAAATCGGCACCATCACCAAGAACAGGCTCATCGATACCAGCAACGAAGCGGTAACAACAGCCGCTCGGGATCGATGCTCGTCCATGCTTGGGCTGGTAAACATAAAGCGCAAAGCCCGTGCGAGCGGCACAATAATTTGCATAGCAACAGCCCAAGACGCCAAGGCCACACCAATAAACAGGTACTCGTCGGCCAAAAACATCACAATGACCGTTAATATAAACAGACGGTAAAAAAATGCGCCGATGCCATAAACAACAAGCCAAGGAGTTTCTCCTTCGGCGGTCACTGGCGGGGTTTCATCGACAACGCCAAATAAATAGCGTCGAATCAAATATAAATAGTAACGACCCGATCGGGTATAGAGGTTGGGAATTTCAATCCAGTCTTGCAGAACGTAGTAACCATCAAACCGTAACAAGGGGTTACCGTTAAACACCACGGTAGAAATACTGCCCACCAACATTGCATTAAATGCCGCGTCTTTCACTAGGCCAGGCTCGACCAGAAGCCAAACAAAAAGGGCCAACGAAGCAATAAACAATTCCGTTACAATGCCCGCAGCACCCACCAACATGCGTTTGTATTTATCCTGAAATAACCAGGCTGCGGAGGCATCCACATAGGGGATCGGCGCAAAAACCAAAAATGTAATACCCATTTCATGTACATCCCCCCCCCACATTTTTACTGTAAAGGCATGGGCAAATTCATGCGCTGTTTTGATAAAAATAAACACCGCTATCATCGATAGAATGTTGGAGGGAGAAAAAATTTCAGAGTTAAAAGACGCATCAATGGCAGGAAATTTCAGCATCGCCATCATTGCTGCCAAGCCCACCACCAAAAACCATATAAACACCGAGGGCTTTGAAAAAACTGGCCTGACCCAAGGCATAAACCGGTTAAGAATTGCATTCGGGTCAAGCATTGGAATACGAATCGCCAAGGGATTCATAAAGGCGTTACGTCTTTTTATATTCTTATCACGTTGATAGCGTTGAAAAAAATGCGTCGCTTCTAAAGGTAAATCACTCCTTAGAACATCCACTGCAAACAGCTGAGTCAAAATCAGTAATACCTCGTCCTGAGTGAGGGCCACCTCTTTTAAACCCGCGATGCACTTATACCAGGCTTCCTCCACACTGATTTTGCCATCTAAACGGGCAATAAACGCATAAGCCGTTGCGGAAAAGCGCAGGTGACGACGACTGGACTGATCCCACAATACATACCAGCGTTCCCCCCTGTATTCCTGAGGATAGGTTCGCACATGTTCTCGCAGCTGAGGCCGCAACCGCGCAACACGTGACCAATGAGGGCTCTGGGAAAGTTTAGGGTTTGTCATGGCTTATAACCCAATAGACCATATCCATAAGCGTATGCGATCAACCATGGAGTGAGTCCATATCCACAGCAAACTGCTCTCGCCGATTTCCACCTTCGCCACGCCGCGCATACCAGGCAGCAACTCTTGAGGAGGCTTGTCCAAACTCGCCTCAACGCGAAAGAAGTTCTTCCCACCCTGAGAAACCGCAACAGGTATGACTTTTTCCACCGCTAACGAATAAGTCGACTGCGGCAATGCTGCGATAATCAAATGCCCTTTTTTACCGGCACGGATGCCCCCCATATCGTGATCCTCCACCTCCAGAATAACGCGATAGCTATTGAGCGGAGACACTTCAAAAAGTACTTGGCCTGTTTCCACCGGCTTGCCGATGGATTGACTCAAGTCACCGGAGATAACAATGCCATCATACGGTGCCAATAACTCTGTATCGGATATTTTCCCCTCAATCAGCCCAATATCTGCTGAGACCTGATCAATACGGGCGCGCAGGATGCCCAGCTCAACGCGATTACGACCCGCAAGCGCTTCCTGGTATTCCTTCTCAATTTTATTTCTTCCGCTAAGTTGCTTCTGTAGCTCCAGCTGCAAATTACGGTCATCCAGCTTAGCGATCAGCTGGCCTTTTTTGACTTTATCTCCCGCAATGACTGGGGCTTTCTTCACATAACCATCAAGTGGTGCAATCACTATTTGCCGCACCGAACCTTCAATAGCCGCCGGAGCTGTCACTTCATATGCGCCCTGAATAAAGACCAAGCAGCTTAGAAAAACCACGGCAAACACACTCACCAACTTGGCTTTCAGATGATCAGGCCCCATTAGAGCGCTTGACCAATCTTCAATGGTATCCAACAATTTTATCCACAGTGAGCGCTCCTCCCACTGCTTTATTTCCATGGCAGGCCCCATAAAACCGGCCTGCGACTGAATAAGTGCCAACTCATCATCATCAAAGGGATGATGGCTATTTCTTTCCAAGGTGATCGCGCCAAAATTGCCATTTCGACCGGGCAAGGGAATACTGCAAATGGCACCATGCCCTGCTTGCTTTAACAGATCTTCATGGGCGCGGACAATCAGCCCGTCATCTTGCTCTCTCAGGGGCATAACCAGCGTTATTTGCTGATCTAGCGCCTCCTCCATGGCCGCCTCAATTTCCCTCACCAACTCTGTACGCGGGTCAAACGTGGCAACATGGGAAAACGCCTGCAAACGAATACTCAAACCTTGACGGAACCCGATACTGACTCGCTCACAAGAAAATTGATCAGCAAGCTGGTTAGCCATATCCATCGCTGCCGCTTGGGTAGAAGCCTGCTCATGAATGGATTTCGCCAGTGTTAAAAAGAAGATGCCCGTATTACGTTTCTTGGTGCGCTGCTGATGAACACTGGCCAGGGTTTTCATCCACACACCCGCCCATTGCACCAATTTTAACAGCGTCTTTAACTGTTGCTCTGAGCGCACGGCCATAATCATGGACATTACGGCTACCGGTTTTCCATTAATCAGCAGAGGGCACGCGACTAAATCACATAGGCGCTTATTATCAGGGCCATACTCCAAGCGTGTTTTCACCAGCCCTTTCCCGTCTTTCAAGGCGATATACGCATAATCCATCATTAATGACCGGCCATCGCCCTCTTCAGGATGGAATGCGAGAACATCACCCAGCAAGCCTTCATCGTCAATCGCGACGATTACCCCACGAATAATTCCCGGAACTGCCTGGCATTGCCATGTTAACCAGCTCTGCGCCAAATCAGCCGGAATTTGCATTAAACCGTTCCTTTACCGTATTCAAAAATATCCACATTCCGCTTTTTAACATTCCATTTCTATAAAAAATCGACAGCAAAACAATTAAAAAACTCTAACTGATTGTTTTTCATTGAAATAATAATACACCCACTAAGCTATGGTGTTAAAAATACAAACCACCCATTTAACTATAGCAGGCCATTTTTAGGCGCGGATAAAACTACCTAATACCTACGCCAATAAAAACCCCCAGCTTTTGCACGATAAATACCGATTATTTGCACCGGCTGCCTCTTCACTGTAGTCTTGCCGCAGCTTTTTTAGCCTATAAAAATCAGCAATACAGAGCGATAAAAGGCCAGCGCTTAAAGCGAAGCTGAGTTCACCCATCGGATGGGAATGCAAATAAGCAATTTTAGCACTGCCCTTTATTCCAGATGATTACAGACAATAAAACGAAAAACCCATTATTCCAGGCTCAGGGCTTTTATTTAAAAAGAGTCCTGATCAGCGAACCCTAAAACCATTCGGGTTGCATTCAAATTCGTGCATAAACCGAACAGTTACAAAAAGAATAACGATAAGGATCAATAATAATGATAGATAACGACATCGTCCGCCCCATTGACATAATCAAAGGCTTACCCAAAGTAATTGAACGCGTTCCTGCCATCATCAAAGCGGTACGTGGCTCCCGCAATGCCACCGATAACGACTCCATGCCTCGTTGTTTCGAACAAACCGCTACACGTTACCCTGGCAACGTTGCCATCTATTATGAAGATCGCAAAGTTACCTACCTTGAGTTCAACCGAAAATCGAACCAAATTGCGCATTACTTAGAAAGCCAAGGTATTGGCAAAGGTGATGTAGTTGGGCTTTACATGCAAAACCGCCCCGAATTCCTTATTTGCCTGGTAGGCATTGCAAAAACAGGCGCGGCAACTGCGCTCATCAATAACGCCCAAACAGGCAAAGTTCTCACCCACAGCTTGAACTTGGTCGATGCCACAACATGCATCGTCGGGGAAGAGCTCATTGAACCCTTCCTAGAAGTTCAGAAAGATCTAAACATGGGTAAAAACAAGGTCTACAGTGTTGCAGACCAAGATGTGATGACCGGCCCCGGTAAAGTACTAAAAGGTTTCACCAATCTTTACAAAGAATGCCAAAACAGCCCGAACACAAACCTTGCTGTCACCAATACAATTCGACGCGCAGATCACTTCGTTTATATCTATACATCCGGCACCACCGGCATGCCCAAGGCAGCGATTACCGACCACAACCGTTATGCCACGATGTACACATCAATCAATGTGATTAAGAACCTTAACCAAAATGATATTTACTACCTGCCGCTGCCGCTTTTCCATGCGACAGGCTTAGTGGCTTGCTGGGGTTCCATACTCAGCGCAGGCGCTTCAGTCGTCATCCGCCGCCGCTTCAGCGCCAGTGAATTCTGGAACGATATCGACAAGTATCAGGCCACTATTTTTGGTTATGTTGGCGAACTGTGCCGCTATTTATTAAACCAACCAAAAAAACCCAGTGATGGACAACACTCTCTCAAGAAAATGTTTGGTAACGGTTTACGCCCTGGTATTTGGAAAGAATTTAAACTGCGTTTTCAGGTTCCGCATATTCTCGAATTTTACGGTGCCAGTGAAGGCAATACCGCATTTATGAACATTTTAAACATCGACAATACCGTCGGAATCGGCAAAGCCACCTTAGTAAAATACGATAAAGAAGCAGAATGCGTTGTAAAAGATGCCAGTGGCTACCTCATCAAAGCTGACAAAGGCGAGCCAGGGCTTCTCATTGGAGAAATTACGCCTAAAACACCCTTTATCGGTTATACGCAGAAAGATAAAACCGAATCAGCCATCCTGCGAGATGTCTTCAAGAAAGGCGACGCCTGGTTTGACACTGGCGACATGCTGCGCGGTATTGGCTGTGCGCACTATCAGTTCGTAGATCGCCTGGGTGATACCTTTCGCTGGAAGGGTGAAAATGTCTCCACCACACAGGTAGAAAACATCATCGCCACTCGCCCCGATGTAAGCGGTTGCGCGGTATACGGCGTTGAAATCCCCAACACTAACGGTAAAGCAGGCATGGCCACCATCACCCCGCAGGAAGGGGGTGAGCTGGATTTCGAAGGGCTTCTAAGCAACCTGAAAACAGATGTACCTGCTTACGCCATACCGGTTTTTCTACGCATCAAAACTGAAATCGATGTTACCGGCACTTTCAAATACAAAAAGACGGATTTGAAGAAAGAAGGTTTTGATACAAGTCTTATTTCTGAGCCACTTTATGTGCTGATTCCAGGTGAAAAAGCCTATCAAGTACTGACGCCTGAAATCAAGAAAGGCATTGATGACGGTAAGTACCGCTTCTAAGAACCGGCTCTAAACTGAAATACTCCCCGCACCGGCTGCAGGGAGTATTTCACTTGCATGACACTCACCTCACCATTGAAGGAAAAACAGGCATACTTATAAGCATCACTCCCTGAGGAAGTTGAAAGGTTTCCGGCCTTAGCGTTTTCTTCTCCACCTGCCTTAATACCAAATCACTGCCATATCGCAACACACCACCAATCCCCACGCTCTTTGCTTGTTTTGAAAAATAGTTCATCGTACCCAAGCCATGATTGCTTGGCGCCACCTTCGATGCCCGCTTACTCATCTCAAGAAATATTTCCTGCATAGCCAAAATATCCGGATGCTTGCTCACCACGATCTCGTGCTGCTCATCGCCCTTAGGGGATTTAAGATAAACCTCGTACACCTCCCCCCTATACCCGCCTATGCGCTCAATTCGCTTCGTCTTTTTAAACTGTACTTTACTGCCTTTTAGGTCGTTTAAACGCTGCTGTGATTTTTGCATCATCCTGCCACCAAAGGCTTGCAGGGCACCGCCTACCTGCGCTAAATCCATTGCGATAAGCTGGCCGCCCTGACGAGTAAGGAGGTGGTTCTTCGCGCCGTTTACAATGATTTTATGGCCCTTCCCCAGCTCAATTAACACATGCTGTTTATCCTCATAACTAAGGGTAAACATCTTTCCATCGGGCAAATTCCATTGGCTCACCGTTCCCGCATGTACTGTTCCAAAACAAACCAGCGCCAACAAACAACAACTCAATACTTTTTTCATACCTATCCTCTTCACCGTAAACCCGTAAACCCGTAAATGCCTAAAACCATCGTGCAACAAAACGTAACATTTCAGTCTGTTTATTTCAGTAACTTTTACACAGGCATGAAAATTAGCTTTCTAGTTAATTTCGCTGTTATAATCCCGCCTCTCCAAAATGCGCCTGTAGCTCAGCTGGATAGAGTAACTGGCTTCGAACCAGTTGGTCGGGAGTTCGAATCTCTCCAGGCGCGCCAAACAAGTCCTAAGTAAATCAAG
>JAESUE010000242.1 GCA_016763235.1 Pseudomonadales bacterium | reverse complement strand
AATGATCATTTATACGTACAAACTCACATTTTTCGCCTTGTTCTGCTCAAATTTGAACGCAATCTGAACTCTTACAGAGTTCGCTGAGGTGATACTCTCAAGCGAGTAATTGACGTCAGGCCGAAGGAGAAATTCTGCGCTCCAGACTAATTAAGTGCTCACCTTGGCGGTAGCTGCTTGGCTAGCCCAATTGAAACAGACCACTTTTAGTAAATTCCCCCAAGTGATGTATCAAAGAGGAGGTGCCTACGGATAGATTTTTAGGCATTTTCGAAACATGGAAGAAACACGCATCAAGGCACTCTTCGGGTTCGGGGGTCAGTTCGCCCTGCCATTGTTTGACTAGGAAGCAGAGAGCAAAATAGTGCGTAACATCGCCATTGGGGTAATAGAAGGTATTGTTCTGAGGTTGTGATAGGCTTGCAAAGGGAATGAGGTCATTTCTATCGACAGTGAGACCGACTTCTTCTTGAAGCTCACTGATGGCAACGTCCGCAAAATCCTGGCCCTGTTCGGCAGAACCACCGGGGAATCCCCACTCTTTGGTGTCTGCGCGCTGCTGCAATAACAGCTCCCCATCAGAGTTTTCCACCACTATTGCGGCAGCGGGTATTAAGAGCTTTTGCTGACCAACTTGTTGTCGCAATTGCCAGATGTAGGAATCTTTGTAGGTCAAAAGTATTGTGCCTCTATGACTAAACTAACTGGTAATTGAATGAGGTTAAATATTACGCGATGAACGATAACAGTTCTTACCAAACGATTGAAAGCATCACTTTGGATGACTATGCTCAGCGCGCCGACTTGTTTTGGCTAAGAACGAAGGATCATGATGTTAGTCAGAATTATGAAGCATTTTTATCAGCAATGCCGGATAAAAAAGGTCTCGATATACTCGATTTTGGATGCGGCCCAGGCCGAGATCTGCATTATTTTTCCCAACAGGGCCACCACCCCGTAGGTTTGGATGGGTGCAAACCATTTTGCGAGCAGGCGAGGGAATATAGTGGTTGTGAGGTCATTGAGCAGAGTTTTTTTTCGCTTAACCTTGAAGCAGGTCTCTTTGATGGGATTTTTGCGAATGCCTCTTTGTTCCATGTTCCTGGGGCGGAGCTACCAAGGGTGTTAGAAGAATTTAAAAAGGCACTTCGCCCAGGGGGCATTTTGTTTACATCAAGCCCTAGGGGTAACTCCGAAGGTTGGAGTGGAAATCGTTATGGTTGCTTTATGGAGCTAAAGGAATACCAAGAATATCTTTCTCGGGCTGGCTTTTCAGTTTTATCCCATTATTATCGGCCAAAGGATAAGCCTCGTGCAGAACAGCCTTGGTTGGCGGTGGTGAGCAAAAAAGCCTGTCTATAGTTCAGGCTCGAACTGAGGTTCGGGAAGCCTCCAGATATAAGTCGAGACAGCAAGGCCAGTACAGGCTAACAAAATGCTTACTTGCCAAAGAGGTACAACGAGCATTGAAAGGCCCATTGTTAGCCACATTGTGGCAAAGGTATAAAGTTTGGCTTTGCGAGGAATGCCTCTGCCATCGAGGTAAGCAAGGATGTACTTGCTTAAAACCGGGTGAGATGTCAGCCAGTGATAAAAGCGCTCTGAACTGCGCACATAACATGCAGCAGAAAGCAGGAGAAATGGTGTGGTGGGTAATATGGGTAAAAAAATCCCTAGAACCCCCAGTGCCACAGAAAGACTGCCGACAGTCAGCAAAAAAATCCGAAGAACGCCATTTGAAATGAGGCGTCTATTTACTGTGCTTTTGTGAGAGTTATTTGTTGTAGCCATTATTTAAATTTAGCACAATGAATGTTTAGGTAAAGTATATATTGTGTATTTCTACATCCCCTTGCAGAGCGATGTGGGTTTACTACTCTCCTTCTGTTTTTCGGTAGGGAATACTGGTCTGAAGCCCTTTTATATATTCATCTACCCCTTCTTTTTCTTGTTTGCAATAGTTTTTGATTGCGCTTGCAAAGCGAGGGTCAGAAATCCAATGGTTTGAAACAGTACGGGTCGGCACAAAACCACGGGGAATCTTGTGTTCTCCTTGTACGCCTGGTTCGAAACACTGCAAGTTTTCTCTAATGCAATATTCTATACCTTGGTAATAGCACGCTTCAAAGTGTAAGCCATCAATTTGTTTGCTAGCTCCCCAGTGTCTACCGTATAAATGTGTTTCACTTCGATACATCAGCGCTGCTGCTATACAGTCTTGCCCTTGATCGGTCATCACCAATACTATTTGGTCGGGAATGGTTTTTGCAATTTCGGTAAAAAAACCAAAATTAAATTTTGGCATGTTCCGTTTTTCGAGGTGAGTTTTTTCATAAAATCGGAAAAACTGTCGCCAGTCAGTTTCGGTGGCTGTATGGCCATTCAAAATGCGAAATGTGATGCCCAAATTAATTATTTTACATCGCTCTTTCTTGATATTTTTTCTTTTTCGAGATGTCAGTTCTGACAGGAAGTTATCAAACGATAGATAGTCACGGTTGTGCCAATAGAACTGGCAGTCATAGCGGTTAATTAAACCATTTTTTTCGAAAGCCGCGTGTGATGGTTTATCGGGGAATAAACAGTGAAAGCTGCTGGCGTTAATTTCTTTTGCATAGTCCAGACAGACTTTCAGCAGCAGAGGCATATATTTAGGCTCGTCATTTTTACGGCAAAGGAGTCTTTGTCCAATGGCGGGTGTATAGGGGATAGCGGATACCAATTTCGGATAGTATGCCAAGCCATTTTTTGCATAGGCGTCCGCCCATGCATAGTCAAATACAAACTCGCCGTTTGAATTATATTTTTTATACAAAGGCATTGCAGCTTTTAATTGTTGATCTTCAAAAATAACGACATGACAAGGTATCCAGCCTGACTTGCGACCAACGCAGGATTGATTTTCTAGTGCGTCTAAAAATTCGTATTTAAGGAAAGGGTTATTATTTTTTACTAAGCAATTCCATTGCTGGGAAGAAACATGGCTTATTTTATGAAGTATTTTTATGTCCAATTTTATTGCTCTTTTTATACATCGCTGCTATTTGTTGAAGCTCTAGTAACGGTTTTATGTGGAATGAGAAGAGGGACGAAATTGTAATATTGTGCCATTCTAATATTTTTAGGCATCTAAAAACAATTTTAAATTGTGCTTTGGTGCATGTTTTATAGAAATAGCGTCGCGTGCAAGTATTCGTAAATTTTTTGCCGCATGTTTAAATATAATCGGTTGTTAAAAATAATAATAGAAGCCCCTTGTTTTCAATGATTTGGTGTGCAGGTTAATTGTATTTTTGTTGAAGTTAGGATGAGCGCGCTTGTAACTCGTTTATGTCGCACTCACGTTTTACTATGACTTAGGATTACCGCTTACTTAGCGTTGGATGGTTGGGGCTGCAAAATAATGGGGTCCTTTATGTTTCCTAAATGCTTATCTTTAAGTCGCATTACTTTTATTGCTGTATTGTTTTCTATTTCTTTGGCCGTTTCAAATGTAATGGCTTTGCCAGATGGCGGGCCGATTAGCCCTGCGAGAGCAATAGAAGTTTCGGTTATCAACGGCGAGCAACTTCCCTTCTTGTTAAATAGTAAAGTTGAAAATTATTCTGTGATGTCCGTTGTGGAGGGAAGATTATCTGCGATTCCCTATCAATTTGATGATGTTAACTTGAGAGGTTTTATTTATACATCTGGCGGTAAATTGGAAATTGATGGCGAGGAGGGCGTGCTTGAGCCTCAGGATCAGCTTGCCATAATGTACAAAGATACTGGTTCCATGGCGACTGCGGAACAACAGGCTGAGGTGGAAGGTAGGGTAGTGGCTGAAATTGTTTTTAATGATAAAGGCCGAGAAAGTTACGTTTACATTCTAGAAGGTAATTCAGAACGAAGCGCTGTTCATTACACGTATTTTGATCGCGAGACGGGTTTGATTACGACAAGTGCCTATACCTTACAGGTTCAGCCGAAAAACCTGCTTATGTGGGAAGACTTTATTTACGAAGGTTTTACCGAGCAGCGAAGCCTATTGGACACCATGAAATTACGTGTTCGTGTTAAAATGGGCTTTTTAAAAGCAACCATCACCAACAAATTGAAACCCAATCGAATTGTTGCCGTTAAAAATGGCCCTGTACGCAGTATTATCGAAATGGATGCTGGTTTGTCCATATTTGGTATTCAGTTGGCGAGTGCGGGCGCCAGTGTTGTTATAACAGAAAACACCACGGAGTTCCCCGTTTATATAACCATTCCTAGTGCGGCGTCTATATTGGCCGACAATTTAATTATCGAGATATCTTTGGATTTTGATAAGCTTGAAGGTATGGCCGTTCGAACGGCACAGGGCCCGAAAGAGCCAATTATTGCTGGTAGCGGTAAGGGGAACCCAGAGGACTATAAGGTTGATTTGGAGCACAATTGGCTAAGTGCTAGCTCTGGAAAAAATTGGGATATTGTTGCCCTATTTAAGCGTGATCCTAATTTTGTTGCAACGTTAGGGGCTCTCTATTTTGACGAAGCAATGGGCAATGAGGCTGATGGGCCAGAGCGTGTAAAGGGTAGCTCCCCGCAAGTAGGTTATACAGTAAAAGATATCCCCACTGGAATCGCGACATTCTTAGGTATCGATCTTTTTTATTCACCTGATTTCTGGCAGGGAAATAATGTAGAAGAGGCCATTGAGGAAATTAAAAATCACGTGCCCACACAAGTGAATGTGATATAGCCCTGAAGTGGAAACATGTTATTTAGTTTATACCCATGCTTGAACGTAATCTAAATAGTTATTGTTAAAAAGAAAAGGCGCGTACTTTAATCACTAAGCGCCTTTTCTTTTGCTTTTCAAAATCCCAAGGATGTGCCTATTTTGACACTGAGATTATGAGCACTTTGAATCGCCGCAGTTCAGGCAGGTAAGGCAGCCATCCATCATGATAACGGCTTTGGTACTGCACTTTTTGCAGAGCACTGCGCTGTCAGGAAAATCCTGAGTATTCGAGTCACCTTTTGCTGCTTTAGATTGAGATTCATTCTGAGCGGCATACTCGGCGCGTTTCGATTCGATAAGTTGTTTTTGGTGCTCATCTAAGCCTTCGTCCACGATCATGCCGATCATTTTCATGTGTATTTCAATCGCACTTCCCATCTCGGCTACCAACGATGGCATATAAACACCACCTTTTTTAAAATAGCCTCCTTGTGGATCAAAAACGGCTTTAAGTTCTTCCACCAGGAATGTGCTATCACCACCTTTACGAAATACGGCTGAGATAACGCGCGTTAAGGCGACGACCCACTGAAAGTGATCCATATTTTTGGAGTTGATGAAAATCTCAAACGGGCGGCGAATTTGGTGTTCACTGCCCGGATTAAGTACGATGTCGTTAATGGTGAGGTAAACAGCATGTTCACTCAAGGGGGTTTTGATCTTATAGGTAGACCCCAGTAACATCTCAGGGCGCTCAAGTTTTTCATGCATATGTTCAATGTTGCTATCTTGTTCTGCAACACTTTGAACCTGCTCTTTTTGAGTGTCGCTTGTTTCTTTAACGACTTCGTAGCCAGTAATGGGCTTGTTGATTTTTATTGCCATGCTAATTTTTCTCCTACCCGATTAGAATTTTCCGTAATAGCCTTCTTTAAGGGCATCAAAGAGGTTTGCAGCGGTATGAATTTCGCCATCGTAATCAATTTCTTCATTACCTTTTGCTTCTACAGTGCTGCCATCATCTAAGGTGAAACGATATGTGGTGTTTGCTAAATCCTGCTCTTTTACAAGAACCCCTTGAAATACTTCAGGGTTGAAGCGGAAAGTGGTGCAGCCCTTGAGCCCATTTTCATATGCGTAAAGGTAAATATCTTTAAAGTCTTCATAGGGGTAGTCGGTGGGTACGTTGGCAGTTTTAGAGATGGAAGAGTCAACCCATTTTTGAGCTGCTGCCTGAACATCGACGTGTTGCTTGGGGTTTATATCGTCTGCAGAGATAAAATACTCAGGGAGTTTTTTATCTGCGACATCGCTATAAGGTTCGGCCTGGTCATTAATCAAGTGGCGGTAGGCGAGTAGCTCGTATGAAAAAACATCGATTTTCTCTTTACTCTTTTTTCCTTCACGAATGACATTGCGCGAGTAGTGGTGGGCAAAGCTGGGTTCGATTCCATTACTGGCGTTATTACCCAGTGAGAGCGATATTGTGCCGGTGGGGGCAATGGAGCTGTGATGGGTGAAGCGTGCTCCGTGTTCAGCAAGTTGTGCAATAAGGGCGGGGTCTTCTTCGCCAATTTGTTGCATGTAACGGCTATAGCGGGCATGGAGCACCTTCCCCTTGATTTCATCACCTTCTTTTAAACCGTCGCGCAGCATTTCGGGCCGCTGATAAAGCATGTCAGCGGTAATGGTAAAGTCTTCATTCATGATTGGAGCGGGGCCTTTTTCTTTCGCAAGCTCAAGGCCTGTGCGCCAGCCTTCTAGAGCGAGCTCTTTAGCCACTTGCTCGGTAAAAGCGAGAGAAGCGGCGTTGCCATATTTTACGCCCATCATCGTCAGCGTGGAACCCAGGCCCAAGAAGCCCATGCCATGTCGGCGTTTACGGAGAATTTCGTCGCGTTGTTTTTCCAATGGTAAGCCATTTATTTCTACCACATTGTCGAGCATGCGCGTGAAAATGGAGACTGTTTTTCGGAAATCATTCCAGTTAAAGGACGCGTCCTCTTTAAAGGGTTTATTGACATAGCGAGTGAGATTAATGGAGCCTAGTAAGCAACTGCCATAAGGAGGTAGAGGTTGCTCTCCGCAAGGGTTGGTGGAGCGAATATCCTCGCAAAACCAGTTGTTGTTTTTTTCATTTACTTCATCAATTAGAATAAAGCCGGGTTCAGCGTAATCGTATGTCGCTGACATGATCATATTCCATAAACCCTGGGCTTTGATGGTTTTATGGATCAAGCAAGCAACTTCGCCTTTTTCGTTGGTGATATAGCTCTTGGTGATGGGAAAGTGCCGCCAAATGATTTTGCTTTCATCATTAAGATCCACGGGTTTGACGGCGAGCGATTTTTCCAGAATAGGGAAAGCCAAGTGCCAATCGGTATCGGATT
>JAESUE010000241.1 GCA_016763235.1 Pseudomonadales bacterium | reverse complement strand
GTACCGTGGGTGATGTTCTCGGTAAATTTCACCCGCATGGTGACTCTGCCTGTTACGAAGCCATGGTCTTAATGGCGCAAGATTTCTCCTATCGCTACCCTCTTGTGGATGGGCAAGGCAACTGGGGTTCTCCTGATGACCCCAAGTCTTTTGCTGCAATGCGTTATACCGAAGCACGGCTATCTCCTTATGCGGCGCTACTTTTATCCGAACTGGGTGAGGGTACAGTGGATTGGCAGCCCAACTTCGATGGCACGTTGGATGAGCCAAAATTGCTGCCAGCAAGGTTGCCGAATATCCTTCTCAACGGAGGAAGCGGTATTGCGGTAGGGATGTCTACGGATATTCCACCTCATAATTTACGCGAGGTGGGGGAAGCAAGCATATACCTTTTGAATAACCCAGGAGCATCTCTGGATGAGTTGTGCGAGTTTGTAAAAGGCCCAGATTTCCCCACAGATGCTGAAATCATCACACCTTCTAACGACTTGGTACAGATGTACGCAACGGGTCGTGGTGCTGTAAAAATGCGTGCCGTTTATGAAAAAGAAGAAGATGAATTAGTCATTACCGCACTGCCATATCAAACTTCTGGCGCCAAAGTATTGGAGCAGATTGCTCAGCAGATGAATGCTAAAAATTGCCTATGGTGGTGGACCTGCGTGATGAATCCGATCACGAAAACCCCACCCGCTTGGTGCTTGTCCCTCGCTCCGGTCGCGTGGATGCATCGAACCTAATGGCCCATCTTTTTGCCACCACAGATTTGGAGCGCAGTTACCGAGTAAACCTGAATATGATCGGTCTGGATGGACGGCCAAAAGTAAAAGGGTTAAGCATCGTTCTCAGCGAGTGGTTGGAATTTCGAATGGTGACAGTTCGTCGGCGACTTCAGCATCGGCTAGATAAGATCTTGGATCGCTTGCATATTCTGGATGCTTTGCTCATTGCATTTCTGAATATTGATGAAGTTATTGCTATCATTCGGCACCAAGATGACCCTAAAAGTGGGCTGATGGAGCGCTTTAGTCTGACGGCTCGTCAGGCAGATGCCATTTTGGATATAAAGCTTCGTCACCTTGCCAAGCTGGAAGAAATGCGTATTCGTGGTGAGCAAGATGAGCTGGCCAAAGAACGTAAAAAGCTGGAGCAGCTATTGGGTTCAAATGCGCGTATGAAGAAGTTGATTAGCGACGAAATTCGGGAGGACATCGAGCAGTATGGCGATGAACGGCGGTCGCCCATTGTGGTACGAAGTGAGGCGAAAGCGCTCAGTGAAACAGATCTGATTCCTTCTGACCCTGTGACCATCGTGTTATCAGAAAAAGGCTGGGTGAGAGCTGCGAAAGGGCACGATATGGATCCCTTGGCGCTGAATTATAAATCGGGCGATCAGTATCTTTCATACGCCCGAGGGCGCAGCAATCAAAACGTACTATTTGGAGACACTACCGGGCGGTATTACACCCTGATTGCACACAGCCTGCCATCTGCTCGCGGGCAGGGTGAGCCCTTGAGTGGACGTCTTAACCCTGCGCTGGGTGCAAATTTCACCTCCGTGATGGTAGCAGGTGATGAAAAACAATCGATTCTAGTGACCTCCGATGCTGGATATGGGTTCATAGGGTGCATGGAAGATTTAATCTCTAAGAACCGTTCGGGGAAGGCTGTTATAAAACTGCCTGAAAAATCCTTACCTTTATTACCGGCAGAGGTAAGAGAGAGTGATCAGTGGATTGCAGCAGTGAGTGATGAAGGGCGATTATTGGTTTTTCCTCTGGGTGATCTGCCGCGAATGGCAAAAGGTAAGGGTAATAAAATAATCAGTGTGGTTGGCCGCGGGAAGGAGGGTGATGTGATGCTGTCTTGCTGTAGTTTTGCAGAACGGGACTCCTTGGCGATATCGGCTGGGAAACGCTCGTTGACCTTGGCACCGGCTGACTGGGCGCACTATCTGGGAGAAAGGGCGCGTCGAGGGAGTAAGTTGCCTCGGGGCTTTCAGAAGGTGAATAGTTTGGAGGTGGTCAGGAAATAAAGGGGGATAGTTGCTGATTATTCCGGACTAGTTCTAATCTAGTCCGGAGTCGACAATTTTAAGTTAGCGGGCGAGTCACCAGTTTTATTTTCTTCCTTTATGGTTCGAATGTTCTTCAGTATTTTTGCTGCGCGTTCATGGTTTTGGCGATAATCATCGTTTTCAGCGCCTAGTTTTATTAGTAGCATCCAAAGCGCATCGGCTTCTGCTACCTTCTCTTGTAAATATAGGGCATCAGCACGTCGAGCGGTGCTGTCTATATAGGCTTTAATTCTTTTATCTGTGACTCGTATAAGGTTTTCTGCTTCTTGATTATTTTCTATCTCATTCTCTAGCAGGGAGTTACGAAGTTGTTTTGCACGCAAATAGTCTTTCTCGCTCAGGGCTTTCTTAAGGGCATTTATTGCTTGCAGAGTTACAGGTTGTAAGGATTTTGAGGCTTGTGTTAGTTCGGGAGGTAAGGCCTCGGATGCTTGTGAGGATGTTGGCTCTTGAGGAGGGGCTTGGTTAATGGTGTTGAGTATCTCATTTTCATGGAGGCGATTACGGAAAGCGAGAATATGTTCATGTTGCTGGTCTGTTAGTTGGCCTTTGTTAGTGGCATCTAGACAACGGCGGGATAGATTCGGCTTGTGTTCAATGCTTTCTTTTGCGCATTGAATGAGCTTTTCATGCGCATGGTTCTGTTTTACTTTCAGGTGGCTAATTCGTATGTTTGTCCAGATCGAGGGTTTAGCAATAACGACAATACTTTCTTTGCGTAGTTCGCTTCTAATCCATAAGGCGTGCTTTATAAGCGCATCTGATTCTAGCCAGCTGATTTCTTGCTTGCTGAGTTTTTGGTAGGTTGATAGCGCAGCAGAAAGCTGGGCGTTTTGAGGGTGATATAAGATGCTTTGCGCAACAAGTTTAGACGCTTTGGTGGATTGGCTGGCATTGGAAAGAGTTGCCGCCTCTAGAAGAATGTCTTCTACGTTTGCAGTGGTGGGGTTTACGCTTGCATTGCTGGTTGAATCTATTGTGTTTGATTGAATAGATTCGCAGCCATACTGCATGAGCGTTATCTGTATAAGCAGAAACAGGAAGGCTAAGCGCAATAAATTTGCGGGAGTCACGTTGTGTGCTCTAGTGGCTGGGTTCAAGTTCGGGGACGCTTTTTCGTAATGCTTTGGCCTGTTTTTCGATTAGCATTTGATGCTTGGCGCTAACTTCGTTGACGACATAAGTCTGAACAGGATGGGATTTGCCTTTTAACGATAATAGTCTGGGTGTTTCAAGTTTTAACTTTTCTTCGGCGTGCTGACTGTCGCCATTGCTTACTTCGTTATGCACGCTATCGCTGATTATTAACTCACCAGCATTTGCAGCGTCACACAATCGGGATGCAATATTTACTGCATTTCCGACAACAGTATATTGTAGGTGGCCTTTGGAGCCAATGGCACCGGCAAGCATCTCGCCACAGTGGATACCTAGTTTAAACTGGATAACCGGTGAGTTGTAGCGACTTCTTTCGCTATTAAGCTGTTCTACCAAGTTAAGCAGGAGCAGTGCGCAGCAAACCGCATGAAAACTGTGCTCAGCGTCATCTTCTGGCGCTCCGAAGAGAATCATTGCTCCATCTCCGATGTATTTATCCACGGTGCCATTATAGAGCCGGCTGGCTTTGAGGATAAGCTCATAATAATCGTTGAGCAAGTGCTCCACTTGCTGTGGTGACATGTGTTCGCACATAGAGGTGAATCCGGCGATATCTACAAAGAGTACGCTCGCATTTACGTATTTACTGGGAACACGAGGGAGCTCCAAGTTTGCGAGAATATTATTGGCAATGTTGGGTGAAACATACTGACTGAAGGTGTTTTTAATTTGTTCACGCTCCTTTAAGCCTCTGGCCATCGAATTAAAATGGCGTATTAATATGCCAATTTCATCGTTTTTACGCTCAGGGATGCGCGTTTCAAAATCTCCGTTAGCAATTCGGTCGGTGGCCTCAATAAGCAGTTTGAGTGGTTTGGTTATATTTCTTCCAACAAGAATAGCGAGAATGATGGATAAAATCAGAGCGGACAAAGTGGCAATGGTCATGCCAAAAAGCGTATTGTCAAAAGTTCGGGAGATAGCGCCGTTATTGAGGCTTATTTGAGAATAACCGACGATCATATTTTGAAAAATAATGGGTTCTACATAATAGTTAGATTGATCATGTTTAATCCGATTCTTAAACGTGGCTAGTTTTCGTTTGTTTTTGGGTGTATTGGGTGAGGCCGCGAGAACTTCTCCTTTGCTATTAAAGAAGAGTGCAAAATCGATGTTTTCATCGTCCTCTAGCTTGCTTGCGATAATATTGAGGCTCAATAAGTCATCGGCCAAAAGTAACTCAGCCGCTGAGCGGGCAGATTGGGTGGCAATGGCGTTGCCTAAAGAGTCTGTTTGGTTTTTTAATAGGCTGCTGAGGTTGAAATAGGTACTAACCCATAATGTAGAAAGTGTCAGAGAAGTAAGGAGAACAAATAGAAGCGCAATTTTATGTGCGACAGATAAACTCTTGCGCTTCCTTTTGGCTGCCGTATCCTGCGGATGAGATGTTACTTTGGTATCTGTCATATTGGGTTGAAAGTTTCAATATAGGCGAGAAGTGGAAGCATTCTAACTGCCTACCCTGCATGGGCTTTGGCTGAGTATAGTAACAGGCTGAGTCTTTGATATGGGCGCTATTATTGCAAAGTTAGCGGTGAATGTTCAATAAATAGGCGGTTATGCTTGTTCGCGAGTGTAAACTCTTCTTTTATGTGTATCTTGACTTAACACAAAGAAAACTGGGTTTTCGTGCTAAGGTTTGTGGTCGAGTAACACCTCAGCGAATTCTGTAAGAGTTCAGGTTGCGTTCAAATTTGAGCGTGAGTTAAGCAGTTACGTATTTGAAAAGAATTTTGGGACAAATAATGGTGAGTGAAATATATCTGCTACAGGTCACGGGGCAGAACGAAGATACCCTGACCCAGGAAGTATTGGGTTTACTTGGGCAATACCACGTCAATGTTCTGGATATTGGGCAGGCGGTTATTCATGAGGCGTTATCGCTGGGTGTGTTGTTGGAGTTGCCGGACGCATCGCTTCGTCAGTCAATTCTTGCATCTCTGAATGCGCTGGGAGAAAAGAAACAAGTCACACTCTGGTGCAATCCCATTACCATCGCTAAGTATGAAGAGTGGGTTGGTGAACAAGGTAAGCAGCGTTATATCGTGACGCTGCTGGCTCGAAAGCTAACAGCCCAGCAGGTTTCGGCAGTGATGGGTGTTATTGGCGAGGCCAATATGGTGGTGGATAATATCAGCCGTCTATCTGGTCGAGTTCCTTTGGGCGGCGAAATTCCCGAGCAAAGTATGGCCAGCGTAGAGCTTTCGGTGAGAGGTGCCGTGGCAGACTTTGATCAACTGCGCGCGCAGTTTCTTCGTTTGGCTAATGAAATGGATATGGATATCGCTTTCCAGCAAGACAATGCTTTTCGTCGCAACCGTCGCGTGGTGGTTTTTGATATGGATTCCACGCTGATTGATGCGGAAGTGATAGACGAACTTGCCGTGAAGGCTGGGGTAGGCGCGGAAGTTTCTGCTATTACCGAGCGGGCCATGTTGGGTGAGCTGGATTTTAAAGCTAGCTTCATCGAACGCGTTGCGCTTTTAAAGGGTTTAAAAGAATCGGTGATTGCCGATGTGGCTGAAAACCTTCGTTTGAATGAAGGGGCTGAAGAGCTCATCCAGATACTTAAAACGCTGGGTTATAAAACAGCCATTGTTTCCGGCGGTTTTAATTATTTTGGTCGCTTTTTACAGCAAAAACTGGGTATCGATTATGTTTATGCGAATGAACTAGAAATTGAAAATGGATTGATTACCGGTGAAGTTGTTGGCCGCGTGGTAGATGCCGCTAGGAAAGCGGAAATTGTTCGAGAGATCGCTGCAACGGAGCAGGTAAGCCTGGAACAAGTGATTGCCGTGGGTGATGGTGCGAATGATCTGAAAATGTTAAGCATTGCCGGCTTGGGGATTGCGTTCAGGGCGAAACCATTAGTAAAGGAAACGGCGCGGCACTCTATTTCTACTTTGGGCTTAGATGGTATTCTTTATTTGATCGGGGTCAGAGACCGAGATCGTCCTTTGTTGCTTAATAAGAAGTAGTGGTTTATTTGTTTTAATATCGCTATTGGTATGTTCAGCTTGCGCTCAAATTTGAGTGCAGTTTGAACAGCTGTTTTTTTAACTGTAAATAGAAAATAAAAAGGTGAATTTATGCGGTCTATGTTGTTGGTAATGAGTTTAATGGTTTTTTCCTTGTTTTCAGTGGCAAGTTTTTCGAGCCCAGCTAACGAGGAAGGCAAGGAGATTTTTGAGTTAACCTGTAAAAATTGCCATGCGCCAAAAAGTGCCGGACATGCTGCTTCTCTCGATGGAAAGCATGAAAAACGTAAAGCGCCGCCCATGGCAATGGTTAAAAAGCGCTATTTGAAGGCTTACCCAGAGCGTGAAGATTTTGTTGCAGCCGTTGCTACGTGGGCTGGGGCACCGAGCAAGGAAAAGTCGCTTTTAAAGCACGCACTAAAGCATCACGGTGTAATGCCTGCCCAGAATTTTGAAGAAGGCAGCTTAAAGAAAGTCGCAGCGTACATTTACGATGCCGATATGGGGAAGGCAGGCTGTGGTATGCATGGGAAAAAAGACGGTATGAAGAGTGGCGATAAATCTGGTTCAGATAGCTGCTGTGAGTCTGGCAAAAAGGGTCACGGCGGTGGCCATGGTGAAGACAAGAAAAAGGGTTCTTGCTCCCATTAGCTTTTTTAGCGGTTTGGCCATTGAGTGCAAGCTGAGCCGTTATCGGTTTCGTTAAACAAATATTACCTCTAATATTTGTTGTTTATTTATGGGCCGTTATTTTTCCTTTAACGGCCAATTTCAATTCTATTCTTATCTTATCAAGAAGATGAATTTAAGGCGCGTGGTATCAAAAAGATGTCCCCTACCTCGTGTCCTGCTCCTTTGATAGATTTATATTCTGGCACTTGTGGAAATTTCAAGTCCTTTGCTTTAGCCACTACTTCGTTTCTAACCTGTGTGAAAAGCTCTGGGCCGGTAAGGATGCTCTGATTATTTTTAAGGACTTTAATCAAGGC
>JAESUE010000240.1 GCA_016763235.1 Pseudomonadales bacterium | reverse complement strand
GTATAAACGCACATTTTTCGCCTTGTTCTGCTCAAATTTGAACGCAATCTGAACTCTTACAGCGTTCGCTGAGGTGTTACACTCAAGGGAGCATTACTATAATTGCCAATTTACATACTCAAAGAGTTATACGCGCCGCCGTACTTCTTCTTGTTTTAGGCTGTATCATTTTCATCTATCAGACTCTTGATCTTGAGCAGTGGCTTAACCCAGATTCTCTTGCCCGCAATATTGATAAGCTAAGAGAACTTGAGGCGAGTTTTGGTAGTTTTGGCCCAATAGCTTTCTTTGCCGTGTCCAGCATTGCCATCGTTCTTAACATCCCTACCGCAATTATTATCTCAATCGCAGCGGTACTCTATGGCTCTCTCGGTGCCATTGTCCTGGGAACACTTAGCTTTTCGTTGGCCATCATCCTTATGTACGTCATCGCTAAAGTATTGGACCAAGGTATTACGGCACGAATAGTCAAAAAATATATGCCGCGAACAAATCGATATATCAGCGAAACTGATCTCCATGCAATAATTTACCTACGCTTGATTTTCTTTGCGCTACCACCCATTAACTGGATGCTGGCCATTTTATGCACTCGATTTTCCACCTATTTCTGGGGTTCCCTTATCGGTGCATTTCCCAATGTGATCGCATTCAGCTGGCTGGGGGGAACTCTCGTTGAAGTTATTCGTGAAGGGCGTTCTATTTGGTTCTGGAATACACCAGAACTGATCACCCCTACTGTAGTAGGAATATCTTTAACGCTTCTCAGTATTTTTCTACGAAAAAGACAAGCTGCAAACCAATCGAATAAAAGCAACGAGAGTTAATCGGAACCTCTATGCACTTCCCTGTAGATCCTCATTTCCCCAAAAATAATGAAGATCAAAAATATCTAGCCAGCTTAAAAGATACTCCTGTAAACCCAATTTTCATTATGGGCCTACACCGATCTGGAACCACTTTTCTTTATGACTCCATTTCTCGATGCTTCCCCGTTGCTAACTTAACCCTCTACGATATTTTCTATTACCACCGCCTGCTAAAAAATCGCGCTGAAGAAAATGAGCAGCATGACCGTGCGCTTTTAAACCGCGCATTCCGCAGCGTGGGAATTACAGATCGCAGACTTGATTCAGCTTGGGTGGAAGACACCACCGTAGAAGAATATGGCTGACTACTGCGCAACGAGAGTTATCACATATCGATTCACGAAACGAATAAAGATAATTTTGCAGAAATCTGCCAGAAGTTACAGGCCCTTGATCAAGGTTCCCAATCGGTACTATTAAAAAACCCGTGGGATACTGGTAATGCAAAACAGATTTTGGAGCGGTTCCCAAATGCTCGCTTTATCTATATTACCCGTGACCCTATCTTTATCTTAAACAGCCAAATGAATGCTTTTCTCACTTTGATAACAGGAAGCCAGCCCTTTCAGACCATGCTGGTCGAGCGTTTTAAGGCTCCTGGTGGCAAGTATAGAATGGCTGTTTTTTACGGCCTATGGAAATCAGTGAGGGGGATAAAGGCTATTTTTGGCGATGCTATTTTTTCATTTTTCGCACGGCCTTTTACAGCTCATGCAGTATAAGAACAATTAAGTGACTACTATGATGATATAAAATCCCTGCCAAAAGACTGTGTCATCAGTTTGACTTACGGGGAGTTCAACAACGACCCGGTTGGTAAATTAAAAGAAATTCAACATTTTCTAAACCTACCTTTTACTAACCCGCCAGAGAGCATCTCCCCAAAACCTAGGAAAGGTCATTTGAAAGAAGCCCTTAAGAAATACGAACCAAAACTAATGAAAAAACTACATAAAAAACTAGGCCATTCAGCGACACCTGGCCGTTTACACAGTTGAATGATCATTTTTTAACGCCGTTATGCGCGAATTTGGGCGTGAGCTGAGGTGTTACTGTATTTTTAACTCGGTACTCAGCACTAAGAGCATGCGCTTCAAAGCCCTCCCCCCGCGCCAAACGAGATGCAATCTCCCCCAAGTCTGATGCGCCTTGTTCTGAACAATAAATAAGTGAGCTGCGTTTCTGGAAATCATAGACACCAAGAGGGGAAGAAAAACGCGCCGTGCCAGAGGTTGGCAAAACATGGTTTGGCCCAGCGCAATAGTCGCCCAATGCCTCAGCCGTGTATCGCCCCATAAAAATCGCCCCAGCGTGTCGAATATCTGGCAAAAGCTGATCAGGATCAGAAACAGCCAGTTCCAAATGCTCAGGGGCAACCTGATTGACAACATCTACAGCTTCAGCCATGTTTTTTACATGAACAAAAAAACCCCTTCTTTCAAGGGACTCTTTTATAATTTCTCGTCGCGGCAGACTAGGGAGCAGCTTTTCCATACTGGCCTGAACTTTTTCTATAAATTTCTTGTCATCTGAAACAAGGATAGACTGCGCATTTTCATCATGTTCGGCTTGAGAGAATAAATCCATTGCCACCCAGTCTGGGTTGGAATTTTTATCACTCAAGACCAGAATTTCTGATGGGCCTGCAATCATATCGATGCCAACCGCCCCAAAAACCATTTTCTTGGCCGTGGCGACATAAATATTTCCAGGCCCCACAATTTTATCAACCTTTGGAATGCTTTCAGTTCCGTAAGCAAGCGCTGCCACCGCCTGCGCCCCCCCAATGGTAAAGATACTATCTGCGCCCGCGATTTCTGCAGCTGCAAGCACCAAGTCATTGCGCACACCATCAGGCGTGGGTACGACCATAATGATTTCTTTCACTCCAGCCACTTTTGCCGGAATAATGTTCATCAAAACGGATGAAGGGTAAGCGGCTTTGCCACCCGGAACATAAACACCAACACGATCCATCGGGTTTATCTGTTGCCCAAGCCGAGTACCATCTTCTTCCGTATAAGACCAAGACGCTTGGTTTTGTTTCTCGTGATAAATGCGGATACGGTGCGCGGCTTTTTCCAGCGCAGCCCTATCGTCTGGCTCGATACGGCTTAACACAGCGGCCCGCTCGCTCGCTGTTACCTTTAACTCTGAAATATGCGCCGCAGCCAGTCGATCAAAGCGCTGGGTGTATGTCAGTATCGCTTGATCTCCACCCTGACGAACATCTGTTAAAATCTCACGCACAGTGTTTTCCACCTCGTGGTCAGACACGGCATCCCAGGCGAGGCGCTGAGCAAGGTCCCGACTAAAACCGTCGGACTGCGTGGATAACAAGGGGATGGAGAGTCGGGACATAAAACACCTTAACTTTTAATATGAAACCTTTCGCTATTGTAACGATGTCAGCTCACGTTCAAATTTGAAGGCAATCTGAACAATTACAGAGTTCGCTGAAATAGCTCGCTGAAGAGTTCGCTAAAGAGTTACTCGCTATTTAGCTTTTCTAGCTTCAACAGCTTTCTCAAGACAATCAATAATTTCTTGAATTCGCTTATGTTTTATTTTCATTGAAGCCTTATTGACGACTAATCTGGAGCTCACATGAGCGATCAATTCCGTCGGGTGTAAGCCGTTTGCTTTTAAGGTATTACCCGTATCCACGACATCGACAATTTTATCTGCCAGGTTCACTAATGGTGCCAATTCCATTGAGCCATACAGTTTGATGATTTCCACCTGCTCACCTTTTTCTGCGTAATAGCGCTTGGCAACATTCACAAACTTGGTCGCTACTTTTAAGCGTCCACTTACCGGCGGCTCTTCCTTCCGAGCCGCCACCATCAACTTGCATCGTGCAATATTGAGATCAAGTGGCTCATAGAACCCACTACCACCATGCTCCAGCAGCACGTCTTTTCCGGATACGCCTATATCAGCGGCCCCATGTTCGACATAGGTGGGAACATCTGTCGCACGGATAATCAAAATTTTGACGTCATCACGTGTGGTTGGAAATATCAGCTTTCTGCTTTTATCTGGGTCTTCAAGAAGCTCGATACCGGCTTCCTTTAAAAGGGGTAAGGTCTCTTTAAGAATACGCCCTTTAGACAGTGCAAATACCAATTGCTCAGATCTATTTTCAATCATTATTAATGTCTCTAGCCCGTTTCTAACCGGGAATACGGCGAACGCTTGCACCGATGGATTGAAACTTTTCTTCAATACGCTCGTAACCCCGATCGATATGATAAATGCGGTCTATCATAGTCTCGCCATCTGCGACCATCGCCGCTATCACCAAACTCGCAGACGCTCTCAAATCTGTGGCCATCACAGGTGCGCCCTTTAGTCGATCGACACCTTCTGTCACCATGGTTTTACCCTGTAAGGTGATTTTGGCACCCATACGTGATAATTCCTGCGCATGCATAAACCGATTCTCAAATACCGTTTCAGTAATAATTCCCGTCCCTATTGCAACCGTATTCATCACTGAGAATTGTGCTTGCATATCAGTAGGAAAACCAGGATAAGGTGTCGTACTAAAGCTAACCGCTTTGGGCTGTTTACCGTGCATGTCGAGGCTAATCCAATCATCACCCGTACTAATATCGGCTCCCGCTTCTTCCACCTTTGCTAGCACTGCATCCAATAATGTAAGATCCGTGTCTTTAATTAAAATTGAACCACGGGAAGCTGCTGCTGCCACTAAATAGGTACCAGTTTCGATGCGATCGGGAATCACTCGGTGAGATCCCCCTTTTAACGTATCAACGCCTTCGATCGTGATGGTATCCGTACCAGCACCTTCTATTTTCGCACCCATGGATATAAGGCAATTTGCCAGATCCAGCACTTCCGGCTCTCGCGCAGCGTTCTCTAAAATAGTTTTACCTTCTGCGAGGGTGGCTGCCATTAACAAATTTTCAGTCCCGGTAACTGTCACAATGTCAAAAATAATGCGCGCGCCTTTTAGCCGGCCTGCTGATTTCGCGTGAATATAACCGTCTTTTACCTCAATCGATGCGCCCATTGCTTCAAGGCCTTTAATGTGTAAATCGACAGGCCGACTGCCAATTGCACAACCACCCGGCAGGGAGACTTCTGCTTCGCCAAAACGTGCCAGCATAGGCCCTAGCACCAGTATTGATGCCCGCATGGTTTCCACGAGCTCATAAGGGGCTTTCAGCACGCTTATATTAGACGCATCAACCTCTACCCCAAGCTGTTCATCGACCACGGGTTCAATGCCCATTCGAGCTAACAACTCAATCATGGTGGTAACATCTTGCAAGTGCGGCAAATTACGCACTGTCATTGGTTCACTCGCCAAGAGAGTCGCCGCCAAAATTGGCAGAGAGGAGTTTTTAGCTCCAGAGATGCGCACCATGCCCCGAGTAGGGCCTCCACCCACAATTAATAATTTATCCATTCAACAACTCAACTCTTGCGCCAACGCGCATTTAACGATCTGAAACAAACTCTCGTCTTATACAAAGTGCTTCGCTTGTTCCCACTCATCTGGGGTATACAACTTCATCGTGACAGCATGAAGATCACCTGTTGCAATTAAATCACTGAGACAAGCGTACACCATCTGTTGTTTTTTAACGGAATTAAGCCCATCAAACTGATGACTGACTACTACTAGGTTGATATTTGCGCCATTCAACTCGGCAACAACATGCTCAACCTTGACCTGAGCCGCTATTAGCTGCTTTATTTGATCACTGGAAACCATCACTTTACCTCATAAGGATAATTTGGCCGCCTATCATAATAAAAAACCGGCCTAAATACACAAATAGAGTCTGCCACAAACGCTTTAACTTCACATTCTTGTAAAAAAACTGTGCTTGCAATAATTATCGCGCCTAATGAAGCTTAAATTCTCCTCATTCGTTGGCGAGCCCTTTATCACCACATTACGAATATAAGCGGTTGCAATCGTAGCTTTATGGCTTTCTAATTCATCCTCACTCAATTAGAGATTCCTTCAAGCTTATGCTTTATCCAGTTCTTGCTGTTGTTTTTGGAATTGCCGCGCTCGTGTGGAGCGCGGATCGCTTTGTACACGGTGCCGCCTCAATGGCCAAAAATTTTGGCATATCGATTCTCATCATCGGCCTCACCATTGTAGCCCTTGGCACATCGGCACCAGAAATAGTCATCTCCACCTCTGCCTCGCTAAACGGCAGCCCGCAATTGGCTATTGGCAACGCTATTGGCTCCAATATCGCAAACATCGGGCTTATCCTTGGTATTACCGCTCTCTTTGGCGCACTTCCCATTCAAAGGCAAACCATTCGCGAAGACTTGCCGATTCTTCTGGTTATTACACTGGTGACCGGCGGCCTACTTTACGATATGAAGTTGGACAAAACCGATGGCATCATTCTTTTAGCAATGTTGCTCGCTTACATTTATTTTCTTGTGCGGCATAAGAAAACAACAGAAGAAGATGACGACGACGTTTTCCTAGTTGAAGTGGAAGAAGAAATAGACCACGATCGTCTAACAAATGGGCAAGCTACTTTTAAGTTTGTAACGGGTTTAGTTGTACTTTTGGGCAGCGCTAAATTGATGGTATGGGGCGCGCAAGAAATCGCGCTAAGCATGGGGATCAGCGAAGCCATTATCGGCCTAACACTGGTGGCGCTAGGCACCAGCCTGCCGGAACTCGCAGCATCGATAAGTAGCGTGATGAAAGGCCACCATGACTTGGCAATCGGCAACATTATCGGTTCGAATATTTTCAACCTGCTGACAGTACTGCCCATGCCTGCTCTCATCGCCCCAAGCATTCTGGAACAGGAAATATTCTCCCGCGACTATGCGCTTATGCTCACTCTCACCGTGTTATTAATTGCCCTGCCTTTTTTAGGTAAGCGCAACCATATCACCGCAGTAAAGGGTATATTTCTTCTTTCCATTTATGCTGCTTACTATGTGGTGCTGTACCAGTCTCAGATAGCTACCGCATAAACCCCGTGCAACAGAGACCGTTAAAAGGCCCCAAACCCATTTATTACCTTCATCAGGATATCAGTAATGAGTAATTTTCTGAGCACTGCGCGCCGAGTTATTTCCATTGAAGCAAAAGCTATAGCGACGCTGAACGATCGCCTGGATGAGAGATTTACCCGCGCCTGTGAAATAATTATGGCTTGCAATGGCAGAGTTGTGGTCATGGGAATGGGGAAATCCGGCCACATTGGATCAAAAATCGCTGCCACATTAGCCAGCACGGGTACCACTGCATTTTTCGTTCATCCCGGAGAAGCCAGTCATGGTGACTTAGGCATGATCGCACAATCCGATGTCGTCATCGCCTTATCGAACTCCGGAACCACCAATGAGATACTCGCCCTACTTCCCGTCATCAAGCGCAAAGGGGTTCCCCTTATTAGCATGACCGGGAATGACGACTCAGCCCTTGCTCAATTTGCAGATGTAAACCTTTATGTAGGCGTGAATGAAGAAGCATGCCCACTCGGCTTGGCTCCTACCGCCAGCACCACTACAGCGCTGGTAATGGGCGACGCACTAGCCGTTGCCTTGCTGGAAGCCCAGGGCTTTACTGCCGAAGATTTTGCTTTATCTCACCCTGGAGGGGCACTCGGCAGAAAATTGCTACTCTTGGTAGAAAACATAATGCGCACCGAAAAGGCCATTCCCACCGTTCCAGAACATAGCACAGTGAGCGAGGCCTTAATAGAAATGAGCGCAAAGGGTTTAGGTATGACGGCTGTCATAGATGCAAATTCAAAACTCTTGGGCGTATTTACTGATGGTGATTTAAGGCGCTCCCTAGATCTTGATAGCAACCTTAAGAGCACACCTGTCACATCGGTCATGACAACGCCCTGTAAAACCATAACACCCCACATACTTGCCGCAGAAGCAGTAAAAATAATGGACGACAACAACATTCATGCCTTAATCGTCGTAGACGAAAACCACTGCGCAGTCGGCGCCTTAAGTGTGCATGATTTACTTCATGCCGGTGTTATGTAAAAACACACACCACCCTGAATTACACCCCTAGAAACTGGAGCGCCACTCATGCAGGAAGTAATAGAGAAAGCTAGAAAAATAAAACTCATGGTATTTGATGTGGACGGTGTACTCACCAACGGGCAGCTTTTTTTTACCGAAGACGGCACCGAACTGAAAGCGTTTAACAGCCTCGATGGACACGGCATAAAAATGCTCCACCAAGCGGGTATAGACACTGCTATTATTACGGGAAGAACCTCAAACATTGTCATCAAGAGAGCAAAGGATCTAGGCATCACACACCTTTATCAGGGCAGAGAAGATAAACTACAAGCACTAAAGGAACTTCTTGCAGAGTCATCCCTTTCGCTGGAAGAGGTTGGCTATGTCGGTGACGACCTGCCAGACCTTAGCGCAATCAGGGCTGTGGGCTTAGGTATTGCTGTAGCAAACGCCCATTCATTTGTAAGAAAACATGCCGACTGGCAAACCACGCTTGCAGGAGGCTCAGGTGCAGCACGCGAACTCTGTGACTTGATACTCGATGCCCAAGGAAAACTAAGCCCCCTACTCGAGAAATATCTTTAGCGCATGTTTATACGCAGGCAGTTTTCCCGTCGTCGAACCTATGCAGCCTTTCTAGGGCTCGTGCTTATCGCTCTGATTTTCATCATTAACGACACCCATTTTGCTCGTACTGCCCCACCCTTTCTTTCGTCATCCGCTCAGGGGGAAGAAAGCCCCGACACCGAGATCCAACGTTTCTCCAACACCGTTTTTGATCAAAATGGGCAGCTCAAGTACACCCTTAATTCTCCGCACCTGTTCCATTATTCCCACAATGACCTCACTCTTCTCAGCGCGCCGAAAATAAAGCTTTACGAAAAAAACAAAACCCCATGGCATGTGACAGCAAAACAAGGAACAATCACCAAAACGGATGAAATCACACTAAACGGTGATGTCGAAATTCATGGTAATACAACCCAAGACAAGGAACCTGTAACGGTAAAAACAAACGTGCTGACACTTTTTACCAACGAAAAACGCGCAGAGTCAACGGCATATGTAAATATTTACTCCAAACAGAGCCAACTGAGTGGCACAGGCTTAAAAGCAGACATGATAAGTAGTACCATCACCCTTTTATCTCAAGTAGCAGGCAGCTACAGGCAAAGCGATGATCAACCTTAAACGCTCCGACCCTGTTTCACACCAACATACGCACGCAGCCTCAGTAGGTGCCGGACAAAGTTCTAATCGAACAGAAGACAAGGCAAAACATGACACAAAAGCCCAGTTTATACGCAGCAAGTAAGCACATTGGGGCGCACTTAAACGCAGCACCCCACCGACTGAAAGATTTTCAACACTCTATTGGAGTCATAGCCGCCTGCTTCGCGCTACTGTTGCTGACGTCCGTCTGCTGGGCCTTGGATGACGACCGCAGCCAAACCATTCAAATTGGCTCCTCCTCCGCTTTCGCTGATTATAAACAAGGTGTTACGGTCTACAAAGGGAATGTCGAATTAAGCCAGGGTTCCCTGCTGATCAAGGCAGATCAACTTAACCTCTACAGAAGCAAAGAAGGCTTTCAGAAACTTGTTGCGACTGGCTCTCCCGCCAGCTTCCAGCAAACACCCACTCTTGGAAAACCACCCATTACCGCTCAAGCAAAACAAATTGACTATGATGTAAGCAGTGAAGTACTTATATTGAAGGGCGATGTTTTCATCCAGCTTGAAGAAAGCTCTCACCAAGGTGCGCTCTACGAATATAACCTAGTGACCCAAATGTTAAAGGCCTCCGGCAAGGCTGGGAACCGCGTCACAACCACCTTTCAACCCCAAAACGCCCCCCAAAAGCAGGAAGACTAAAACCCACCAATGTCCATATTATCTGCCTCTAACCTCGCCAAATCCTACAAAGGGCGTCAAGTCGTAAAACAGGTCTCTATTACCGTAGAAAGCAGCCAAGTCATTGGCTTACTCGGCCCTAACGGTGCAGGAAAAACCACCTGCTTTGACATGATTGTCGGCCTTATTCCCGTCGATAATGGCTCCATTACCATTGATGGCCAAGATGTATCCCAATACCCAATGCATAAACGCGCACGCAAAGGGATTGGCTACTTACCCCAACAAGCCTCGATTTTCAGAAAACTCACCACTGAAGACAACATTAGGGCTATCTTAGAAACTCAAACAGCCCTCAGCAAGAAGGAAAAAAAAGCCAAACTCGAACATTTGCTTGAAGACCTCCATATCACCCATATTCGAAAATCCTTAGGAATGAGCCTTTCTGGAGGAGAGCGTCTCCGCGTAGAAATTGCACGCGCCCTAGCAGCCGACCCCAAATTCATACTGCTCGACGAGCCTTTCGCGGGAGTAGACCCCATTTCTGTTAATGACATCAAACAGATTATCTGTCAGCTAAGTAATAGAGGAATCGGCGTTCTAATCACCGACCATGACGTGAGGGAAACCCTCGCAATCTGCGAGAAAGCATACATTGTTAATGCCGGCGAAATCATTGAGGCTGGTGATGCACAAAAAATTCTTGCCAACCCACTCGTAAAAGAGGTCTACTTGGGTGAACAATTCCAGCTATAATTTTAGAAAGCGATATGCTTTGCTCTACCCGCCCGCAGCGCAACATAAAGAAAAGCGGCTGTTCTTTCGCCAAACCATTTGCAGTAGTTAACGTATTTAAAATTATATGAAGCTATCTCTCCAGCTTAGAAACAGTCAAAGCCTCACCATGACCCCCCAGTTGCAACAAGCAATAAAGCTGCTGCAGCTCTCAACCTTAGATCTACAGCAGGAGATCCAAGAAGCCCTAGACAGCAATCCAATGCTGGAGGTTTCAGAAGACGAGACTAACGACTCAGAAAACACAGCGAGTAACGAGAGGGAGCAGAACGAAAGAGAGCAAGCTGAAAAGCCATCTCTCGATAACGAGCACAACACCGAAGAAACCCAGAGTGCAGAAAACACCCCTGTTGAAATGGAAAAGAATAACGATATTCCAGACGACTTACCGGTAGACACCGGCTGGGATGACATCTATCAAAATGGCTCAGGTAGTTCATCGTCAAGTGGTAGCAACGACAATGAAAACATGCTGGAAACGCGCAATGCTGCAGGGGAAACACTCTACGATCAGCTGGTATGGCAGCTTGAACTCACACCGTTCAGTGACGTAGATAAAACTATCGCCTTCTCAATCATCGAAGCCATTGATGAAAATGGCTACCTCACAGCCACCCCCGAAGAGATCTGTGAAACCGTCCAAAGCGACGATGAAGACTACGACCTTGAGCTCGATGAGGTCATAGCGGTTTTGCATCGCATTCATCAGTTTGAACCACCAGGCGTTGGAGCCCAAAACCTTCAGGAGTGCCTACTTATTCAGCTTCGCCAGCTACCAGAAGATACATGTTGGCGCGAAGAGGCATTACTCGTCATCTCTGAGCATATTGAACTCCTTGGAAACCGCGATTTCAATCAACTTATCCGCCGAAGCAAGTTAAGCGAAGAGTCCTTAATAGAGGTTCTCGGGCTTATAAAAACCTTATCACCACAACCAGGGCAAGCCATTTCCATCTCTCACGCCGAATATGTCGTTCCTGATGTTATCGTTACACAAAAAAATGGTCGCTGGCGAGTAGAGCTTAACCCCGCTATCGCACCCCGTTTGCGCATTAACAACAACTACGCCTCAATGGTGCGTCGCGCAGATAACAGCGCCGACAATAATTTTTTACGTGACAATCTACAGGAAGCTCGATGGTTTATAAAAAGCCTACAAAGCCGCAATGAAACCCTACTAAAAGTTGCAACCCGTATCGTAGAATACCAGCAGGGGTTTTTCGAATACGGCGAAGAAGCGATGAAGCCACTCGTTTTACACGAAATAGCAGAACATGTAGAAATGCACGAGTCCACTATTTCAAGAGTGACTTCCAATAAATACATGCACACACCCAGAGGGCTTTTTGAGCTAAAATATTTTTTCTCCAGTCACGTTAGCACCGAATCTGGCGGGGAGTGTTCATCCACCGCTATTCGTGCAATTATTAAGAAACTTATTGCTGCAGAAAATCCGAAAAAACCACTGAGCGATAGCAAGATCACCGAAATACTCAAAGAACAACAAATCAAGGTTGCCAGAAGAACTATTGCCAAGTACCGGGAGGCACTTTCTATACCGCCCTCCAATGAAAGAAAACGATTGATATAACTGAAAAATAACACCTAACGAAATATAATTTTTTTCAAAAAAAGAGGATAGCTTAATGCAAATAAATATCAGTGGACACCACGTAGACCTTACTGAAGCACTGAAAAGCTACATCAATGAGAAGCTCGAAAAATTAAATCGCCATCTCGACAAAATCACCTCCGTAAATGTCACCCTTAACATTGAAAGCAAGGATCACCTTGCAGAAGCAACGGTACGCTTTAGTGGCGGAGAGATTTTTGCCGAAGCGGCTGAAAGTGACATGTACGCAGCCATAGATAGCTTGTCTGACAAGCTCGACCGCCAAATACTCAAGCATAAAGAAAAGCAAGTCGCTCGCAATCATGGCGCTTCGCGTTAATACGGGTGTAATAAACCAGCCCTATGTTTATTAGAGAAATACTTCAACCAGAGCGCGTTTTACATGCCGTTAAATCAAACAGCAAAAAACGCCTCTTGGAAAAAATCGCCCAACAATTTAACGATATCAACCCAAACCTTAATCAAAACGAGCTGTTTGATGCGTTCATACAAAGAGAACGCCTTGGGAGCACCGGAATTGGTGAGGGTGTTGGTCTGCCCCATTGCCGAATCAGTCACTGCAAGCGAACGATGGGGATGCTGGTATTGCTTGACAAGGGGGTTGATTACGATGCCATTGACGGCAACAGCGTCGACTTGGTCTTTGCCTTGATCGTACCAGAGGAATCCAACCAGGAGCACCTCAATACCCTCAAGGAAATAGCCAGCGCGTTCCACAGCAAAGACTTCAGGGATGCTCTTCGCAACTCGCACAACGCTAACGAGCTATACCAAATTGCCATTAAAGACGAGAACCACCGGGCAACCGGTTAAAACCTCATGAAAATAGACTCGAATAAAGCATCTCCACCTAACAATAATGACCGTCCAAAACTCATTATCGTAAGTGGACGTTCTGGGTCGGGAAAAACCACGGCGCTTCAAGCCCTTGAAGACATGGGCTCCTACTGAGTCGATAACCTACCGGCGGGGCTCATTCCACAGCTGGTGGACTCACTGCTGCAAGAAAAACAGCACAACATACAGCTCATATCTGTTGGCGTTGACGCGCGCAACCTTCCTAGCCAGCTTAGCTCTCTCCCCGAGGTCATTGACACCCTCACAACCATGAACATCTCCACCGAGATAATTTTTCTCGATAGTAACAACAACACCTTGATGCAACGCTTTAGCTCGACACGCAGGAAACACCCGCTGAGCAATGATGCACACTCTCTGGCAGAAGCCATTGAAGAAGAACACCGCCTACTTTTTGGCATTTCAACTCGAGCCGACTTAATTATTGATACCAGTCAGCTCAACATACATCAGCTTCGAGAAATGGTAAAAAACAGCATCGGCGTCGAGCGGCAGGGTTTATCTTTACAGTTTATTTCCTTTGGGTTTAAAAAAGGTGTGCCCATCGATGCCGACTTTGTCTATGACGTACGCTGCCTAGCAAACCCACACTGGGAGGCAGGGCTTCGCTCGCTCACAGGCAAAGACAACAAAGTGGCAACTTTTCTTGAAAAAGAAACCATGACCCTCAAGATGGTAGAACAAATAAATAGTTTTCTTCACGAGTGGATTCCTCATTTCGAACAAAGTAACCGTGCCTACCTTACGGTCGCCATTGGTTGTACTGGCGGCCAACATCGCTCTGTATATGTAGCCGAGAAACTAACAAAAATATTCCGAGTAGACAGAAGCAATACCCAAATCCGCCACCGAGAGCTTGGTTAAAGGCCTTCTCTCTCACGTCTTAAACCTTAAAACCCTGTAACGACTCACAATTTAGCGCGATAAAATAGGGAATAATGCGGTGAGAATATAAGCGCTCACTTTTTTATACTTTTACGCTCAGACCTAAACGCACTATTAAGTGAACAAGAAACTTTTCAAATCGAGTTAGCCATCCCATACTTGAATAAAGTAAAATCAACCATAACACCCCAGCGAACTCTGTAACTGTTCAAATTTGAGCAGAACAAGGTGACAAATGTGAGTTTATATCTATAAATAATCATTTTTAACGCTGTTATGCACAAATTTGAGCGTGAGCTGAGGTGTTACAATTAACCTTTTATCCGTTAGCGTACAAAGAAACCATGAAACGATTATCGCTAACCCTTATCAATGGGCGCGGCCTACACGCCCGTGCTGCGACAAAATTGGTTGCATTGGCCAAGGCTTATCAATGTACAACCCAGCTCAGCTTTGATGGAAAAGAAGCAGATGGAAAAAGTGTCATGTCTTTATTGATGCTCGCTGCAGGGCCTGGCTCTCAAATCACCCTGATAACATCCGGGCACGATGAAGACTCTGCGCTCGTCGCGATACAAGCATTGATCGACAACAAATTCGAAGAAGAGGAGTAAAAAGGCCGCCCAACATAAAACTATCGGTAACTACTGAGCGTATCCTGTAACTGTTCAGGAACGACCTATTACTGACGTTACCCCATCCAACCGGAGCCACTGAATGCCCCACGCCGTAAAAACACAAACCCGTCTACATCAACTTAATAAAGCACTCGAAAGTGGCACCTTTATTAAAGTACGCCAGATGTTAAACGGCATGTCTCCGGCAGAAATCGCACATCTGATGGAATCCATTCCCCCGAATGCACGAACCATCCTTTGGCGTTTGGTGAGCACCGAAGTAGAAGGCGAGGTATTACAGTACCTCAACGATGAAATTCTTAAGCAAATCGTCAAAAAAATGAACACCCAGGAGCTGACGAGTGTTCTGGAAGACCTCGATACCGACGACTTAGCTGACATCCTGCAAACACTACCCAAGGCAGTCACCAGGCAAGTCCTCAACTCCCTGGATAGCATGAACCGCAAACGTCTCGAGGAGGTATTTGAATACCCCGACGACACTGCGGGTGGCTTAATGAACACCGACACCATCACCGTTCGTCCTAATATCACCTTGGACGTTGTTCAACGTTATCTCCGGCGCCACGAAGAAATTCCCGAAATGACCGACAATCTACTGGTGGTTAACCGTAAAGGCCAGTTCATCGGCACACTTCCATTAACCACACTACTTATCAAAAAACCAAGCATGACAGTGCGTAAAGTGATGCTTACCGATGCAGAAGCAATACATGCAGATATGCACCGTAGCGATGTTGCAAACCTGTTTGAACACCACGACCTCATCTCTGCCCCCGTAGTAGATAAAAACAATGTACTACTGGGACGTATCACCATCGATGACGTGGTGGATGTTATTCGTGAAGATGCCGATCATTCATTAATGAGCATGGCTGGCCTGGACGAAGAGGAAGATATCTTCGCGCCAATACTGACCGCTAGCCGACGTCGCTCAGTGTGGCTTGGGGTCAATACGCTCACCGCCTTTATTGCTGCGGGTGTTATGGGTTTCTTTTCAGACACTATTGAAAAGGTGGTTGCACTTGCCATTTTAAGCCCAGTGGTAGCCAGCATGGGGGGCATAGCCGGCAGCCAAACTCTTACACTGGTGATACGCGGCATGGCCTTAGGGCACGTAGGTTTCGCCAACGCTCGTTTATTACTCAGCAGAGAAGTGGCAGTGGGTTTTGTAAACGGTATGGTTTGGGCCGTAATCATTGGCTCCATTACCTCACTATGGTGGGGCGAAATTTCTATCGGATTAATCATTGCGGCATCAACACTCATCAACCTTATCGCTGCCGCCATTTCCGGCGCCGCCCTACCCCTTATTCTAAAACGAATGAACATTGACCCGGCCCTCGCGGCAGGAGTCATCCTTACCACTGTGACAGATGTAGTGGGTTTTGCATCTTTTCTTGGATTAGCCAGTATCGTTTATAATTAGACCTAAACAATCAGTAACGACTCAGTTCACGCTCAAATTCATGCATAACAGCGTTAAAAATTATCATTTAACCGTATACACTCACATTTTTCGCCTTGTTCTGCTCAAATTTGAACGCAACCTGAACAGTTACAGAGTTTGCTGAGAAATTACAACAATCATAAGGTTCGCTGAAAAGTTATTTAACCGTTCACTGCCCAAAAATAAACACCCTCTATCGGGACTCAAATATGACAAAAAATACCGACCAATATATAGATGATGAAGACTACATAACCAAAAGCGAAATTAAGCGCGAAGCAGAAGTATTAAAGAAACTGGGTAAAGAACTTTACGAGCTTCCCAAAACAAAGAGGGATAAACTTCCACTTAGTAATGAGCTTCTTGCCGCCTTTGAAGAAGCCGACCGCATTAAAGACCTCAATGCTCTACGGAGGCACTTTCAATTCGTTGGTAAAATTCTTCGAGAAACAGACGTAGACGCCATTAAATTGGCGATGGATGCCCTAGGAACCTCATCCGTCGCCCATCAGCGTAATGATGCTCGGCTAGAAGAACTGATCGAGAAACTGATCGGTTCGGAATCGAACCTTAGCGAACAGCTCATACAGGAACATTCCCAGCTAAACCGGCAACAACTAAACCAATTGATTCGTAATACTTCGCGTAGCGAAAAAACTACCGCAGAAAATAACGACACCGAACCGACAAAGGCCCTTCCCGCATCACCGGCCAGGAAAAAACTTAAACACTATCTCAAAGAACACCTTTATGGTGTGCTAAAGCTTTAAATATGTATAACTACTCAGCTCACGCTCAAATTTATGCATAACAGCGTTCGCTGAGTAGTTACAGTATGTCTAATAAAAGAACCTTGCCGCCATGATCAACCGCAATCAAAAAAATGGCTATCCCCATGAAGGAAAACCTGGCAGCTTATAATGTCTTATAGCATACCCTTTATCAGCCACTTTGTTGGAGCACTTGGTTTTCTCGGCCTCACCCTCGCCGCCATAATCGGGTGGCGACGCCGTGATTCGGGAAGGGCATTGATTATTGCATCGTTAATAACAGCGGCATGGAGCCTATCCATTGCAGCGCAATCCCGTTGGGGTTTTCCATCATTTAGCGTTCGTTTCAGCCTTGAAAGCCTCAGAAACTTGGCTTGGGCTTTTCTACTTTTGAGAGTCCTCGGGTTAACGACAAAGACCCTTCGCACTCCCCGAGGGAACCCCCTATTTTTGTTAGCGATAAGCGCGGGAGGACTGACGCTACTGCCCCTTATCACGAGGGTTATCAGTAATCTATTTGATTTTAGCAACGTT
>JAESUE010000239.1 GCA_016763235.1 Pseudomonadales bacterium | reverse complement strand
TCCAGGCCCTGTGGCAAGCACCATGCCTTCGTATATTCCAAAACGCATTTTTCTTGGCTTAAGGTTTGCGACCACTACGGTTAAGCGTCCTTCCAGCTCTTCAGCTTTGTAGGCTGATTTAATTCCAGCAAAAACATTGAGAGTTTTTTCTTCACCAATATCGAGGGTAAGTTGCAGTAGTTTGTCAGCTTTTTCTACAGCTTGGGCTTTTACAATACGCGCTACACGTAGGTCTACTTTTGCAAAGTCATCGAACTCGATCTCAGGGGCAATCGCTTCCTGTGAGCTTGTATCTTTGGTTTTAGGTTTTTGGGGTTTGAGTAGTATTGATGCCGCTTCGGATTCGGCTTTTGACTCTGCAAGCATGGCGTCTATGCTTTCTTGCTCTATTCGTGTCATCAGTGGTTTGAACTTATTGATTTGGTGGGCGGTAAGAAGCGTGTCTTTATCGCTCCAGTTTAAAGCGTCGATATTTAGAAACTGTTCGCTTTTTTCTGCGAGTAAGGGGAGAACCGGCTTGAGATAAAGCGTGAGTAGGCGGTACATATTGATGGCGGTGGAACAAATATCTTGTACAGCTTGCTCTTGTCCTTCTTCTTTAGCTAATACCCAGGGTTTTTTCTCGTCTACATACTGGTTAGCTACATCGGCAAGAGACATGATTTCGCGCACGGCTTTGCTGAATTCACGTTGCTCATAGTGCTTGGCGATACCCTCTGCCGCATCCTGGAACTTCTCGATAAGCTCGACTTCGCTAATCTTAGTGGAAAGCTTGCCGTCAAATTTTTTCTTAATAAAGCCTGCGCTACGACTGGCAATATTAACTAGTTTTCCTACGAGGTCAGAATTTACTCGTTGGCTGAAGTCTTCAAAATTAAGATCTAAGTCGCTAACGCGGTTATTCAGTTTGGCGGCGAAATAATAACGCAAATACTCTGGGTCGAGGTGATTGAGATAGGTTCTGGCTTTGATGAAGGTGCCTCTGGATTTCGACATTTTTTCACCGTTCACTGTCAGAAAACCGTGGGCAAAAACCCCGGTGGGTGTGCGCAGGTCTGCGCCAGTCAGTAATGCCGGCCAAAACAAAGCATGAAAGTTGATGATATCTTTGCCAATAAAGTGGTAAAGCTCTGCATCACTGTCTTTCGCCCAATAGCTGTCAAAGTCGAGGTCATCGCGACGGTCGCAGAGGTTTTTGAAACTCGCCATATAGCCGATGGGGGCATCAAGCCAAACGTAGAAGTATTTACCCGGTGCTTCAGGGATTTCAAATCCGAAGTAGGGGGCGTCACGGCTGATATCCCATGGTTTTAAGCCAGCTTCAAACCATTCGTTGAGTTTGTTAGACACTTCTTCTTGAAGATGTCCGGCTTTAATCCACTCTGCAAGCATGTTCTGAAAGTCGGGCAGGTTGAAAAAGTAATGCTCAGACTCCTTCTCGATTGGCGTCGCGCCTGAAATCGTGGAGTAGGGGTTTTTTAGTTCGTGGGCGTCATAGGTTGCACTGCACACTTCGCAATTGTCACCATACTGGTCGTCGGCGCCACATTTTGGACAGTTTCCTTTAATAAAACGGTCGGCGAGAAAAAGCTGCTTTTCAGGGTCAAACAGCTGGGAAATCGTGCGCGTGGTGATATGGCCCTTTGCACGATTTTTCAGATAAATCTCAGAGGAAATCTCTCTGTTTTCTTTGGAGTGCGTGCTGTAATAGTTATCGAAGGAAATATTGAAGTCACGGAAGTCTTCCTGATGCTCGTTGCTGACGTTATCAATGAGCTCTTCAGGCGTAATACCCATTTGCTCGGCCTTGAGCATAATGGCTGTGCCATGTGCGTCATCGGCGCAGACGTAAGTACATAACTCACCGCGCATTTTTTGATACCGTACCCATATATCCGTTTGAATATATTCAAGTAGGTGGCCCATGTGGATGGACCCGTTGGCATAGGGCAGAGCAGACGTTACGAGGATTTTTCTGGGGTTTGTTTTTTGGAGTGTTGTACTTTTAGTTGCTTCGGTCATTTTATAGGTCACAGCAGTGTAGGAGGCTTATTTTGGAAAGGCACCAAATATAACGACACAGGCTCAGTAAAACAATTTTTTCTGCTTCTTTAAAGGGTGTATGATGCTGCGTTTTGCATTAATGATAGGGTTTTAGCGGAATGAGTATTAAGTCAGATAAGTGGATTCGCCGTATGGCTGAGGGTCAAGGGATGATTGGACCCTTTGAGCCTACACAAGTTCGTTATAGCGGTGATCAGCGAGTTATCTCTTACGGCACATCAAGCTATGGGTATGATGTGCGCTGTTCGAGGGAGTTTAAGGTGTTTACCAACATTAACTCTGTAACGGTTGATCCTAAGAATTTTGACGAGTCGAGCTTTGTGGATGTCGTGGGTGATACCTGTGTGATTCCTCCTAACTCTTTCGCGTTAGCGCGTACTATTGAGTATTTTCACATTCCTCGCAGTGTTTTAACCATTTGTCTCGGTAAATCTACCTATGCGCGATGTGGCATTATTGTGAATGTAACGCCTTTGGAGCCAGAGTGGGAAGGCCACGTTACGCTGGAGTTTTCCAATACCACCAATCTACCTGCGCGAATCTATGCCAATGAGGGTGTGGCACAGATGCTATTTTTTGAAGCGGATGAAGTGTGTGAAACGTCTTATAAAGACCGTGGTGGCAAATATCAGGGTCAGAGAGGGGTTACTTTGCCCAAGGCATAGAGGCACGGGCCTGTGGGCTGGCTTCGTTCGATTAATGAGGCTTTGGGAGCGGCCAAAACATGAGGTGGGTTCTATGAGCTTGCTGGCAGTCTACTGGTGGACTATCAACTCTCGGATAGTGAAAACGTAGTGGTTATTGTCCGATTCTTTTTGCTCAAGTTTAACGAGTGTGAAGTCATGCTGCTTTGAAAACCAAAGCGTGGTTTGTTTTTGACTCCCAGCGTCGCTGCTTCGAGCGACCTTGATAGTGGGTAGTAACCCGAGGCGTGTGACGATATTTTCTTCTCCAATCACCTCAAAGACATATCGTTTGATTTTTGTTTTGCGAATAACGCTGTATTCAAAGTGCTTTTTACCTTGTTTAAGGTCGCAACGTAGTGCGAGTTGATAGCTCAACGGGTCGAATGTGGGGGCAGTGATAGTGATAGTGACTTTGTTATCTTTATGGCGAGCGCTGACCAGTTTTGCAGGCCAATTAAAAATTTGTTGAACTGTCATCTTTTTGCTGAAAATATGTTTTTTTATTCGAGAAAATGAGCGTGGTATGGGTGAGCAGCCTTGCCATTGCAGCGAGGTGCTTTCTTGCAACGTTGTTCCCATGATTTTTCCTTCAAATTGGAACAAGCTGTGATGTTTGTTTTTTACGTTTAGGGAGCGAGAGGCGCTACCTTTCAGGGCGAGAGGGTACCAAACGGAATCGTAAGTGGCTGTAAAAGGTTGGATAGAGCTCTGTTGGCACGAGCCTTGTGTTGAAAGCAGCAAGGAAATCAGGGAGATTATGATAGATGCTAATACTCGATGCCTTTGCTTTTTAATATTCATTTCAAATAATAAGTATCATAGTTAGATTGACGAAATTTTATCCCGCCGTTTGTAAGCGGTTGCTTATCTAAGACCGGTGCCCCATCAACTAATTCCAGCTTTTTTTTGGCGATTAAGCCAATGCAAAGAGGGTAGAGCCTGTGTTCTTCTTTCTGTACGCGAACGGCCAGAAGTTCTTCAGTATCGTTAGGATAGATGGGGACTTGCGATTGAGCAATAACAGGGCCTCCATCTAACTCTTTTGTCACATAGTGGATACTGCAACCATGAATCGAATCATTCGCTTCTAGGGCGCGTTTGTGGGTGTGAGTGCCCTTGTGGAGCGGTAGCAGAGAAGGGTGAATATTGATTAATTTGCCACAGAGGGCGCTTACAAACTTGGCCGAGAGTATACGCATAAAGCCTGCCAGCACGACTAGGTCGGGCTGGTAGCGGGTCAGTGCATCGAGCATCGCTTGGTCGAATTCTTCGCGATTGAGGTAGAGAGTGTGATCGACTAAAAGCGTTGGAATGCCTGCTTCTTTGGCTCGGTCAAGCCCTTTGGCATTCTGACGGTTGCTGATAACGAGCTTGATTGTTGCGTCAAGCTCGTTATTTTTAATTGCATCGATAATGGCTTGCAGGTTAGAACCGTTGCCGGATATCAGTACGGCAATGGAAAACGTTGGTGATGCAGGCATTTAACTTCCTATTCTGTGTGACAATTCAGCTTGCACTCTGTTTTTCGTGCAACCTGAACCGTTACAGGATTCGCTAAATAGAGGGGCCCTAGATGCTATTCTGGTATCACAACGTAAGGTTCGGTATTGCTACCGGGAGTGATGGATCCAATCACCCACGCATTTTCCCCCGCACTATTGAGCACGGCAAGGGCCTTTTCCGCATGATCTGCCGGAATACATAGCACCATGCCTACTCCACAGTTAAAGGTGCGATACATTTCAGCGGTCTCAATTTGTCCTTTATCCTGCAACCACTGAAAAACCGCAGGCCATTGCCATGAATCGGTGTCTATCTCAGCGCGGGTGTTTTGAGGCAGAACACGAGGTAGGTTTTCGGTTAACCCGCCACCGGTGATATGTGCGATAGCATTCACAGGAACCTCTTTCATAAGCGCCTGAAGAGAGGAGACGTAGATGCGAGTGGGGGTCATGAGGATTTCTGAGAGGGCTTGTCCATCAACTGTTTCATTAATGGAAACATCTGGGAGGGACAGAACTTTGCGTATTAAGGAGTAGCCGTTGGAGTGGGGCCCAGAGGAACCTAAAGCAATTAAGACATTTCCTGCCGCTACTTTTGAACCATCGATGATAAGGGATTTTTCTACAACGCCAACACAAAAGCCCGCCAAGTCGTAGTCTTCACCTTCGTATAGGCCGGGCATTTCCGCCGTTTCCCCTCCAACCAAGGCACAGCCGGCTTGCAGGCAGCCCTCGCCGATACCTGAAATGACACTGGCAGCCGTATCAATATCAAGCTTTCCTGTGGCGTAATAATCTAGAAAAAACAGTGGTTCAGCACCCGTGACGATAAGATCGTTAACACACATGGCCACAAGATCAATGCCCACTGTGTCGTGTTTTTTTAATTCTATCGCCAGTTTTAGCTTGGTGCCTACACCGTCCGTACCAGACACCAATACAGGATGGTCGTAACCCTGGGGTATTTCACACAGCGCCCCAAACCCACCTAAGCCTCCTAATACCTCTGGGCGTTTGGTTTTCCGACTAATGCTTTTTATGCGCTGAACAAGTTCATTACCTGCATTGATATCGACACCAGCGTCGCGGTACGTGAGGGAGGGTTTGCTCATAAGATTCTCAGGTTCTTGAATGGTTAACTTGAAAGGGCTACTTTAAAATTTAAGCTAATCGTCTAGTTTAACAGTTTCGTGGCTTCTCACCAATCTCAGGGCATTAATAGAGTGGTATTTATTCAGCCGAGAGTGGTTAGCAGTACGTATTGAGCGGGTAAGTTGTTGTGTTTGTGTGTAGCATGGCAAAGTCTGAAACCTGTTGGCTATACTCTAGGTGAATCATTATATGAGAGAGGTAGCCTCTATGACTGAAAAACGTTGTGGTGAAACAGACACTAAAACTTATTACCGAACAGACCGCTTTTATAGTGAAGAGGGCGGCTGGTATGCAAAGCTACGTGAAGGGGATGAACTAGGGCCCTTTGACTCAAAGGACGAAGCCAAGCAGGGCTTGGTCGACTTTATAGAGCTGTATAAAAATGAAAACCCTGAAAAATGAGTTCTTTCAGGGTTTCTTTGTGCAGTTTTAAACTAGATATTAGCCCAATAGTTATTGGGCTAAATGGCTGCTATTCTTTGGGCTGAATGTCAGATGTTTTCCCTGCTTCTGGCCCATTAACACTAGGTTTTTTGGCGCTATTTTTCATTTGCTTAGCTTCTTTCGTAGCATGTTTTTCCTTCGGTTCTCCTTTTTCTAGGCATACCCTTACTTCCTTTGTTTCAGATAGGTCTTTCCCTAGTCCCGAAATTTGATCGTTGCGCTTTTTGATCTCAATCTCCAAGTCTGCAATTTCATCTTTGAGCAGGGTTATTTGTATGGAGACTTTTTCTTCTTTGGTGTTCGCGTCAGATATGATATCGCTGATTACGACATTCATTGATTCCAACGTGGTTTTTGCGACGACTATTTTAACATCATCGTCAATGTGTGAGAGTTTGCGTAATAACTTGATGGTATCGTCGATGCCGTATTTTGATTTTAATTTCTGTGAATTAAGGACTGCCCTAGATTCATTTTTTTCTCTGTATACCTCTTCAGAGCCGAAGCTAATATTGCCATCTTCCAGTGTACTTGGGTGGCCGGATTCAGCGCGCTCTTTTGAAAATAGTCCCATAGGATCCTCCTTAACTAAATTATT
>JAESUE010000238.1 GCA_016763235.1 Pseudomonadales bacterium | reverse complement strand
CACTGTGGTTATCCGTGCGGTGCTTCCTTGCTCTCACGAAAAAAATCACTATTTTAGAGCGGCCCTATAGGCCTATTATTGCGAGAAAAGGCTTAAGGCTGACCTCTTCGCAGAGGGTTGCAATTCTTTATAATCACCTTGCCTTCAAGCAAATTACCTTTGGAATATTCATTAAATATACAGGTGTTGTTTTGAGGGTTATAATTTTCTATCCATAAGTTATCGTCTTTCCAGGTGGCCTGCATATGTAATTGCCCTTTGGGTACGGTAACATGCATGGTGCCTCCCCAGCGCTTTACAAATACTTGCTGTAGGTTGAAATAGTAGAGCACGGATCCTGCGCTTAACAGAATCAATCCGGCAGACAAGGAAACTTTCCAATTTTTAGTTTGCTTGCTGAGCAATAAAAATACGCCGAAACTAATGACAATAACCAGTGCCCAGTATAGATATGTAATCATTTGCGTTTAATCCAAAGTGTTAGTTGCACGAGCTCCTATAGTATTGCGCTGCATAGAGGACTGTCTATAGTTGGAATGAATGTAACTTTCATTGTAACTATTCAGCTCACGCTCAAATTCGTGCATATCGGCGTTAAAAGTGATCATTTACACCTATGAATGATAGGAATACGAAGCTGAAAATGGCAGGAAGCTGAAATATGGATCAATTTATCTTAGCGATAGATCAAGGCACTACGAGCTCTCGGGCTATTCTATTTTCATCTACGGGGAAGGCGGTAAAAAGTTGTCAGCAGGAATTTATACAACATTACCCGCAAAGCGGCTGGGTGGAGCATGATCCCGAAGAGATTTGGAGTACGACATTAGCAACTTGTCGAGCAGTGATTAAAGAATCGGGCTTGGCAGCGTCCAAAATCAGCGCTATTGGAATCACTAATCAGCGGGAAACGACCTTGCTTTGGGATCGTCGTAGTGGGAAGGCTTTGCACAAGGCCATTGTCTGGCAAGATCGTCGCACGACTCAGATCTGTGAAAATTTAAAGTCTGATGGAAAAGAGTCCTTCATTCAGAATAAAACCGGTTTATTGCTAGACCCTTATTTCTCAGCAAGCAAACTCGCTTGGCTGTTGGACAATGTGCCCAATGCGCGTGTACTTGCAGAGCAGGGGCACTTGGCATTTGGCACGGTGGATAGTTTTCTGCTTTGGCGTCTTACCGAAGGCCAATCCCATTATACGGATGCAACAAACGCCTCTCGTACGATGCTGTTTAATATTCATGATATGCAGTGGGATCACGAGCTACTAACGCTTTTCAATATTCCTGAGTCTTTGCTTCTAGAAGTGAAAAATAGTGCCGATAACTTTGGTGTGAGCGCTGTGTCACTTTTTGGGGAAGAAATTCCCATTACCGCTCTCATTGGTGATCAGCAGGCGGCGCTTGTGGGGCAAGGTTGCTTCCAGCCAGGTATGGCAAAAAGCACCTATGGAACCGGTTGCTTCCTTATGCTGAATACGGGTAATAAACCTTTGCATTCCACTAACCAGCTCTTGAGTACGGTTGCTTATCAGGTAAAAGGTGAGACAACTTATGCGCTTGAAGGTAGTGTTTTTATTGCCGGTGCTGTGGTGCAGTGGTTGAGGGATTCTCTAAAGCTGATTGACTCGGCAGAAGAAACAGAAACCATTGCCGAGAAGCGGGGGATTGTTGAAGATGTCTATGTTGTTCCGGCGTTTACTGGCTTAGGGGCACCCCATTGGGACCCTGATGCAAGGGCTGCGATTTTAGGGATGAGCAGGGGTACGGGTGCGGATGAAATTGTTACGGCAAGCTTGCAGTCTGTTGCTTTCCAAACAAAAGATTTGCTCGACGCAATGGCCAAAGATGGAGCGCAACTTTCTACTGTGCTTCGCGTAGATGGTGGAATGGCGAATAACCGCTGGTTTGTGCAGTTTCTTTCTGATCTTCTTGGGGTCGAGGTGGATATTCCCGAGTCGGTAGAAAGTACAGCCTTAGGGGCGGCCTTTATGGCGGGTTTGGGGGCTGGGGTTTATCAATCCTTAACTGAAATCGCGGCATTATCCCAAGGGGCGCAGCGTTATCATCCGCAAATGGATGAAAACAAAAGACAAGGACTTTACACTGGATGGCTTGCTGCACTAGCAAGGGTTAAATCTTAATCGAATAAAATACAGTTCACTAACATGCGGTGCCCATGCATCATAATGACGAAAGAAAACACGCAGGCCGTACTGGTCATAATCATGCGCTACATCATCACGATAGTACTGCTGATATAAAATTGGCTTTTTTCCTTAATCTCTCTTTCACAGTAATAGAGTTGATAGGTGGGATATTTACCAACAGTACGGCGATTATTGCAGATGCCATACATGACATGGGGGATTCCATCGCCCTTGGTCAAGCGTGGTATTTTGAATCTTTAACCAAAACACGCGGTAGCAAGCGCTATACCTATGGTTACCGTCGTTTTACCTTGCTCGGTGCTTTCATCAGCATGGTTATATTGCTTTCAAGCTCCGTGTTCGTGCTGATGGAAGCGATTCCACGATTACTCTCACCAGAACCTGCAAACGCCCACGGAATGCTGGTTCTGGCAATACTGGGTGTTTCTGTAAATGGTTTTGCTGTTTTAAAACTGTCGGCGAATAAAGGGCTTAACACCCAAGTAGTAACACTTCATTTGCTTGAAGAAACATTGGGTTGGGTGGCTATTTTGATTGTGTCTACGGTTCTTATTTTTAAGGACATCCCAATACTTGACCCTATTCTAGCCATTCTTATTACGCTTTATATTCTTTATGGCGTCGGCCAAAATTTAAATAAAACAGTTAAGCTATTTTTACAAGCAAGCCCCGGTGAACTTGATATGGGGGCGCTAACTGCAAAAATACAAGGCTTGGAGCTGGTGGATAAGACGCATCACATTCATGTTTGGTCGCTCGATGGCGAACGGCATGTACTGACAGCCCACTTGGTCACAGCGCGGCCACTCAATGCCGAAGAATACCAGAGTGTAAAATACGACGTTGCCAAAATAGTGGAAGAGTACGGATTTTTTCATTCAACACTTGAATTAGAGTGGCCGGAAGAAACCTGTCGAATCGGTGACAATAGTTGCCATTGAACAGTGACTGATTGCATTTATAAACGGAGTTTTATCTACGTGGCATTACAGCTTACACATTCAATTATTTCCGGAGAGGGCGTGTCTCTTGAGCCCTTATCACCGGCTCATACGCGGGGTTTGTATACCATTGGGCAAGAGGCTAATGACTGGAAATACCTGCCACGGCCATGCTTTAACAGCATTAAGGATACGGCACACTGGATTGACGAGGCGTGTGAACTATGTGATCGCAAGCAGCACTACCCCTATGCCATCGTTGAAACCGTTAGCGGGGAAGTAATGGGTTCGACCCGCTATCTGAATATTGTACCGGAGGATTATGGCCTCGAAATTGGATACACCTTTTTGGGCAAGGCGTATCAGCGTACTCGGGTAAATACCATAGTGAAATACGTAATGCTGGAACATGCCTTTGAGAACCTTTCGGCTAAGCGCATTGAGCTGCGTACCGATCAACGTAATACCCGTTCACAGCAGGCCATTGAACGGATTGGTGCGGTAAAAGAGGGGGTGCTAAGAAAGCATCGTATCGTGCAAAATGGCTATGTCCGTGATACCGTGGTTTATAGTATTTTAGCGGATGAGTGGGGGGCGATAAAACCTCATCTTGCTGAAAAACTCACTTAGATTCATGCTGATACATCTTACTCATCACAGGTTGATTAAAGTTTTCCATGAGCAAAAAGAAACGAGAAATACCTCACTATAATATCCCGATTATTGAAACCCACTGCCACCTTGATTATCTCAAAAAAGAACCATTAGACGAACTCCTTGAACGTTGTGAGGCAGTGGGGATCGAGCGCATCATTACTATTGCCGTATCACCTGAAAACCTGAAAACGGTAAGGGATCTCACTGAACAGTACTCAAATATTTACGGTACACAGGGGGTTCATCCCCATGATGCAGAAAAATTTACACGTGATACTGAAGATGAAATCAAAGAATGCCAAAGCCAAAAAAAGATCTTAGCGGTGGGGGAGATTGGTCTCGATTATTATTATGAGCACGCGCCCAAAAAACTACAGCGAGAGGTGTTTGAAAAACAATTACAAATTGCGGCTGATACCGATAAACCCGTAGTGATTCATAGTAGAGATGCCGATGAAGACACCCAGTCTATTCTGTCGAATTTCTCATCAATACTAAAAAGACGCGGCGTTATTCATAGCTTTACTGCGGGGATTGATCTGGCAAATTATTGCCTCGAAGAAGGGTTTTGTTTAGGCTTCAATGGGATATGCACCTTTAATAAAGCAGAAAATGTAAGGGACATTATTGCTCATGCTCCAATCGAACAAATCTTGCTCGAAACGGATGCGCCTTATCTCACCCCTGTACCTTTTCGAGGAGAGGAAAATGCGCCTTATTTCTTGCCATTTATTGCTGAAAAAGTGGCAGAAGTTAAAGAAATAAGTGTAGAGGCAGTGTTAGAACAAACGTACAAAAATAGTATTAATACATTTTTTTCCGCTTAATCATAAGCGCTACGGTAGACGTGTAAGCATTGTAACTGTTCAAATTTGAGCAGAATAAGGCGAAAAATGTGCGTTTATAGGCATAAATGATCATTTTTTAACGCCGTTATGCATAAATTTTAGCGTGAGTTGATTAGCGTGAGTTGAATAGTTACTAAATATTTTCACCTTTCGGGGGTTGTAATCATGAATACCTTGTTGCCCTATCGTGCTAGTCAGGTTTTGGATGGCTTGCTTACAGATGATGTTGAACTCGATAAAAATCATGACTTAGTCAAAGCAGCCCTTCTTTTTTCTTTAGAGAACGAGCAGGACTTTATACTTGATGAGCAGCTTGCGCTGCTTACTCAGCTCTCTAAAGAAGCGTCTCTTTATGTTGACCTCAGCGCAGGCACAAAAGAAATCGCCAAAAATTTTTGCTACTTCTTTAAAGAAATAAAAGGCTTCCAGTGTAACGTTGAAGACTACTATGATCCTGAAAATAGCTTTCTCAATAAAGTGATGGAAAACCGGCAGGGGATTCCCATTAGCATGGCCGTTTTGTATATCGGCGTTGCTAGCCAATTGGGTTTTAATGATATTTCTGGCGTTGCTTTTCCCGGGCATTTTCTGTTGAAGTTAGGAGAGGGCAGTGGTGAAGCAGTTTATGTCGACCCTTTCTATCATAAGTTAATCAATGATAGTGAATGCGTGGAAAGGCTTCAGTCTTTATTCGGAAAACATGCGCGTATGCATCGTTCTTATCTTCAAACCGTGACGAATAGAGAGCTTATAGCCCGAATGGCGCGAAACTTGGTGGAAATATACCAGGAAAAACACCTTTATGAGTTGGCGTTGATATGTTGCGCAAGAGCCATGAAGATGGAGCCGAGTCTTGCAGAAGATCATTACGTGCGTGCGAAGCTTTATGAAAAGCTAGATTGCTATTTGGCTGCAGTGCAAGAGTATTCCCGTTTTATTTATCTCTCTCCAAAGGACGAGAGAATTGGTGATATAAAAGTACAAATCAGACGGCTGAGAGAGGCTTTTGAAAAGCCTAAATATATACACTGAAAAATAGACATGATTCATGGTATTAACTCACGTTTCGGAGTTCAGAATTGTGGGAATGGTTGATGTAGATCACGGGGTACCCAACCTACGGGATTTTCTATGCCATTTTGAACTTCGAAGCTTGCGTTATAACTAATCCAGAGTTTCTCTCCTCTTTTTCTAAAAGGTAGCAAATTGTTATCACGTTTGTGGTTTTCTTTTTTCTTACTCTCTTTTATCGCATGTTTTTATCAATGGTGGTGGTTGGGTAATCCTGAAATATATTCCACTGTGATAAAGGCCAGCTTTGATATGGCCAAATTGGCAGTAGATATTTCTATTGGCCTGATTGGTGTAATGTGTTTATGGCTGGGTATTTTTAAAGTTGCGGAGGCATCAGGTTTAATTGCTTCATTAGCAAAATTACTAGCGCCACTTTTCGAGCGTCTAATGCCTGAAATACCGAAAGGGCACCCTGCGATAGGCTCTATCACCATGAATTTATCGGCTAATCTCCTAGGCCTTGATAACGCGGCAACGCCCATGGGTTTAAAAGCCATGCAAGATATGCAGGGCTTAAATGTTGAAAAAAATATCGCTAGCAATGCGCAAATACTATTTCTCGTTTTAAACACGTCATCCGTAACATTATTACCCATTACGATTTTTCTCTATCGCGTCCAAATGGGTTCTGCTGAGCCAACCACCGTATTCTTACCCATCGTATTAGCGACATCGGTATCAACTTTGGTCGGCTTACTTGCTGTCGCCTGGATTCAGAAATTAAAGATTTTCGACAGAGTAGTATTCAGCTATTTTTTTGGGTTTTCCTTGCTTATTTCTAGCGTTCTATATGCAGTTCAAACTCAGCCAGCAGCGGATATGAATACTTTTTCTAACCTGATCGGTAATTTGGCGCTGTTCTCCATTATCGTTGGGATTTTAGGTTTTGGATTATTTAAAAAAGTCACCATATACGATGTGTTTATTGAGGGAGCTAAAGAAGGTGTTTCTGTTGTCGTGAAAATTGTGCCGTACCTTGTGGCAATGTTGGTGGCTATTGGTATTTTAAGAGCCAGTGGGGTGCTTGGTTTTTTTGTCGAAGGCTTAACCTTGATTTTTACCACTATAGGGATCAATACCGATTTTGTTGCTGCGCTTCCTACCGCACTGATGAAACCTTTTAGCGGCAGCGGATCAAGGGCCATGATGATAGAAACAATGAATAATTACGGCGTTGACTCTTTCCCTGCGACAATCGCCGCTATTGTTCAAGGTAGTACCGAAACAACCTTTTATGTTCTTGCGGTTTATTTCGGTAGCGTTGGGATTCAGCAAGTTCGGCACGCTATTTTTTGTGGCTTGCTCGCTGATTTCGCAGGCATTGTTACGGCAATTTTATTGGGTTATTGGTTTTTTTATTAGTCAGTATTGAGGGCTACACAAAAGATGTTGTAACTACTAGAGCACCTATGTGTGTGCAGCCGGCTATAAATTTTATTTTCCCAGCATCTCACTCCCCAGTAAATAAAGGTTCCCGTTTTTGGAAAAAAGCTTGAATTCCTTCCATGGCATCTTTTGTACTGCCAAGCTTAACCACTTCTTCTAACTCTGTTTTTAAACCTTCTTCAAGCCCATGCTGTTCGCCAGCATAGATCGATTTGAGTATTGAGGAAACAGCCAAAGGGGGGCGTTTGGAGAGCCGTTGCGTGAATTTTTTAACGTCGTTTTGAAAATTCTCGGATGAAAATAGGTGGTCAATTAATCCAATTTCGAGGGCTTTCTCTCCAGAAATTTTATCGCTAAAAGCCATCATTTCAATGGCTTTTGCTTTCCCTACTAATTTTGGTAAACGTTGTGTTCCTCCCCATACGGGTAACACACCTAGGTTGCTTTCGGGTAATCCGATAATGGCTTTGGGGCTGTTGATCATCATCCGTATGTGGCAGCTCATTGCGATTTCGCAGCCTCCACCGAGTGCGTAGCCATTGATGGCTGCAATAATTGGTTTTGGGTAGGCTGCAATTTTATTGCATATTTGTTGAGCCAGTTGATGCACTGTGCCGCTATTGGCGGCTTCGCTTAAATCAAAACCTGCACAAAAGCCTTTTTCTCCCTGGCCTGTGATGATAATGACACGTGTGTTTTTGTCTTCCTCTAATTCGTCTAATAACGTATTTAGCTTTTCGAAGGCGAGTTGAGTCATGGTATTGGCTGGAGGGCGGTTTATGGTGAGTGTGCTGATGTGGTTTTCTTGGTTATGTAATATAGGCATTTTGAGATTTCCTTTTTATTTATGTTATAACTCAAGTTTCGGAGCTCATATTTGTGAGAATAATAGAAGTAAATCACGAAGCACATACCCTGTAGGTTGGGTAGAACGAAGTGAAACCCAACAATTTCGAAATGAGCTTTGGCACTCGATTATTGTTGATGTCGATGAATCGCTAAGGCACTTAAATACAAATAGCGACAGGATTAAATAAAGCGCTAGCTCATAACAT
>JAESUE010000237.1 GCA_016763235.1 Pseudomonadales bacterium | reverse complement strand
GAATGACGGAATGTATAGAGGCCGGCAGTGGGGGGAAGACCAGAGGACAGTCTGGGTTAAACAATCGAACCAATCGAACGCGCTGATCGGTCAGCGGTAAGGGTAAATGCTACTCTGACCCCAATTATTCCGTATCAATTCACTGCAACCTGAAAATAACATCCAACTTGGTCTATCCTAGAGTATTATTACACCTACTATTACCCACCATTACACATAAATATATGCCACTGAAAAGCTTATCAAATATCAACCAGACACAATACGCCATCGGTATCGCGGCACTTAGCTATATTGGCGCTATCGCTGTTCTCTTTTCAGGTGATATGAACCAGCTTCACCAAACCTGGACAACCTCATCAGAGCTCACCCACGGTTACCCTGCATTAGCCATAGCCCTATGGCTAATCATTAGAAACGGCAAAAGCCATGAACAAAAACCCAGCGCATTAATGCTGGTACCACTTTTAATCATTGCAATCTCATACTCGATCGGTGACATACTCACTATTAAGACGATCAAACTGCTCGCCCTTCTCCTTGCATTACCTACGTTCATAGCCGTTGTCGCCGGGCCAAAGTCTTTGCGCTTTACGCTTATCCCAACCCTGATTATAGGCATGGCCTTGCCCGCCACCTACCTCGCGATTCCTATTCTGCAAAAACTCACTGTAATAGCCAACACCTTCTTAATTAAGCAACTTGGGATGACAGCCTACATAGAAGGTTCTTATATTCACCTGAGTTCAGGCGTAATCTGGGTAAAGAATGGATGCTCAGGGCACAAGTACTTTACTAGCGCAGTGACCCTCGCATTAATTATGATCAGCCTCGATCGCTTCAGCTCAATGCGATCATTAATTATTACAAGCCTCGCCTTAGGCCTTTCACTGCTAGCAAATTGGATTCGCGTTTTTCTTTTAATTCTTGTCGCCTATTACACCAGCGTAGATCACCCGCTTATACATGATCACGATAATTTTGGCTGGGTGGTATTTGGTATCTCCATGGTGCCGTTATTTTTATTTTGGAGAAATTGCACGCCTCTACCGAACAAAAAAGAGGAGCCCACACCAACTCGAACTCCCACCAGCACGCATAAACGCACCCTTATTTATGCAGTCGCAGGCCTTATTTTTATGGCGCTCCCTCTAGGTGCTAGCCACCGACTTCAGCAAACAGAAACTGCCACTGTACCCCCATTAAATAACATGGAGTTTTCAAGCTTTCGCCTAGTGGATGATCGGCAAAACATACCTTGGCAACCTGAATACAAGGGTGCTGACTATCAACTTAGATTCACGCATAAAACCAAGCCAATTTTACTGGCGATTGACCAGTACAATCACCAAGGAACAAATAAGGAATTAGATAGCACCGAAAATCGTATATTTCCCAAAAGGTGGCACACCCTCGAAAAACACACCGTCGCTATTACACTCGCTAATGGTGACCACCTAACAGCCCTTACTGAAAGTGCAAGCCACTCCAGATATGGCAAATACATGGCCCTTTACTGGCACTCTGTTAATGGCGTTGCGGTAATGCCAGGGGTGCGCAGTAAGCTGCAGTTACTCACCAAACTGAGAGGTAGCGTATCCCCCGACTACCTGTTTTCCTTAGCCAGCAGTTGCGGCGAGAATTGCGAACAGGCCCTTGAGGGTTTACGCCAAGAGGCTCGCGCCCTACAAGGCCCAAAGCTGAAATAAACCACCCCGTATCTGTAGCGTATAAATAGGCGGACTAACAAGGTCGAAATCACCACCGCTATAGGTGTATATAGCGGCATCCATGACCTTCATCAATTTTACCCGCTTCACTTTACCGCAGTAACAAGTAAAATAGCCTGCATATACTCATATCACAGCACTGCTAAGCTCTTTTTGAGCGCGAGAATTCAGCGCATGGGCCGTTCAAATTTCAAGGCATTAATCATGAAAGAAGTCACCATCATCATCACGCCTAGAGACCGCTTTAGCGGCATCATCGAATGCATTGAAAACATATATCAGCACACCGACACAGCGCTTTTTGAGCTTATTATTCTTGACCTAGGCTATCCACGCGCATTGCGTGAAGCCATCAACGAGAAGGTTTCTCAGCTCGCCAACGCTACAGTCATTGATTATGGATTAGTCATTCCCATGGAAAGCATGCGCAGTGTGCGTGAACACATCAACACCCCGTTTACAGTCTTTCTTGATAACGATTCACGCGTTACCAAAAACTGGCTAGCACCACTGTTAGACACCGCTAAATCAACAGGTGCTGCCGTTATTTCCCCGCTTACATTGGAAAAAGAAGGCGTAGACGAAGGTGGTGAACTGCGCAACCATATTTACACTTCCGAACTTCGAATCGTTGATGCAGAAAATCAAGCATATTTGATTGAACACAAACCATTCCGTCGAGCCTTACCCGAAGAGATCCCGCAAGAAGTCAGGGAAACACAAGCCTTTGAACTTCACTGTGTCATGTTTCGAACAGATGCACTCAAAGCGATTGAATTACCGCAAATGACCATGCGAGAACACCTCGATATTGGCATGCAATTACGCGCAAAAGGTGAAAAACTGGTTGCCGAGCCAAGGTCTGTTGTTCACTTTGATAACCTTGGAACTCGCGCCGACCTCAGCGATTTAAAATATTTTAATTTTAGGTGGAACCGCAAAATTTGCGAGCAATCTTCAAGGCTTTTTGAAAAACGATGGGGTTATAAATTTTACAACGAGGATGCTATTTATTTCTGGGCAGAACGTCGGCGTATTTTTTTAATATTAAGAACTTTTTATATTCCTATAAGCATTGCCAATAAAATCGATAGGGTTTTTCGAAAAATTAAAACAAGCATAAAGCCTATATGGGACCCCCTGCCCGACCCTTATGCCGCTTCCACTTTGCTCTATGAAACCCTGCCAGAAGGCATACCTCAACAGCAGAGCCATGATATTTATTAACAAACAAGCGAGTGGTATTCGTTATAGCGCAAGTTTAAGCGTTACTATTTATGGAGCGCACACCCTCTAGGCTGGGGTGAAACTGCATAAATGCAGGAGCTAGAGCACCGACAATTCAAGGTGTACAGCGTTGGGTTTCACTTCGTTCTACCCAACCTACAGGGCTGCCAAAAGGCATACCTCAACAGCAGAGCCATGATATTTATTAACAAACAAGCGAGAGCTTATTCGTTATAAATACCAAGATAACGTCGGCTTGTTTCCTCCATCGAATATTCACGGCGCATTTTATCTCTTCCTTTTGCACCCATTTTTTTAATCTCTTCGGGATTCTCTAAAAAATACTCCATATATGATTGGAGTGTTCCAATGTCTCCATAAGGGTATACGAAACCGGAAACCTGATGATCAACAAGCTGGGCATTGCCGCCCACATCAGAAGCAATAACCGCTTTACCGCGCGCGAGGGCTTCCATAATGGCTAACGATAAACCCTCCGTCTCAGAGTTCACCACCAGCACATCAAAATCTTTATAAATATCCTCACGCTCTAATACGGCACCATGAAATACAATTTCCCCGCCGAAGTTGCTCGACGCAACAATTTCTTTTAATGGCGCTAACTCGGGCCCATCACCAAAAAAGTGCAGCGCCACACGCTCTTGCAAAGAGTTACTCATTTGAAAAAAAGCGTCGAGCAAATGAATTTGTTTTTTAAGCCCCACCATGCGCCCAACAGAGCCAATCCTAACTACAGAGCTAGCATTTAATATCGCTTCCTCAGTTTCAACAGGAGGAATATACACGCCATTCTCTACCACTTGGCATTTTTCTAGCGGCCAACCTTGCTGCCGTATAAAAACATCCAAACCACCACTCGACACAAAAGTCACCTTGTCGACAAATGGTTTCAGCAATAGGTGAGTCAATCTCCACTGAAAACTAGCCAGTGATCTCTCCCCATGACGGGTATAGATAATCTTCTGCCGCATAAAAGGCATAACAGGCAATAAATACTTAACGATCGCAGGGCTATGAATCTGACAAATATCGATATTGTTATCAGATAATATTTTCATAATACGTATGAAGGTTAGCCATCGATTGTTCGTTTTCGGTGAATAAGTGGGCACGCCAGCCTCTTGCGCAACACCCACGAATAAATCAGTAAAATGCCCCAAATTAATGATGATGGGCTTTAAGCCGCCACGCTGCTTCTCCATGGATAAATCAATGGAAAAACGCTCAGCGCCACCAATATTTAACGATGAAACAAAATGCGCAACCCGAAGAGGGCTTGTTTTATTGCCCTGAAAACCCTCAGAACGGCCTTTTTTCAAAATGCTCTTCATTAAGAGCGCGTATTTTTTCCCCATCAGCTCAAGACTAAATAGCTCTTTAGCGCGTTTAGATGCAGCCTCACCAAGTCTGGCAGCCAGCGGCTTATCGCCAATAACGCGCAATAATGCAGAAGCCACATCTTCTACTGAATCAACGTTAACGAGTAGCCCTGTTTGGCCATCGTCTATGATTTCAGGAATACCACCTACGCGGCTTGCAACAATAGGCAAGCCCATTGCAGAAGCTTCAGCGAACACAAGGCCAAAGCCCTCCTCCCTTGGTGCCACCACAAAAACATCCGCAACACTCATCCACTCTGCAGGATTATAAACCTGCCCTTGCAGATGCACATGTTCAGAAAGATTGAGCGCATCTATCAACGCAAGCAGCGCTTCGGTTTCTTCTTGATCGCCTGTTCCGCAAATATAAAGCATCGAGGAAGGGTAATGCTCCAACACCTTCGCCATCGCCCTAATAACAATGTCATGACCTTTAATGTTGCCAACATGCCCAATGGAAAGCATCATTGGCCTAGCGTTACTTGAAATACCCAAGCTCGCGCCGTTTTCTACATGACGCTTCTTTGCTGACAACAATGTTTCAATATCCACACCCCCGTGGATAACAGAAACGTGATCTTCGCGTCGTTTTAACTGATCAACGATTAAGCGTTTACGATCCACTGAAATCGCCACACAATGGTTTAATAGACGATTGAGTAACTTATATTTCAGTCGGTCCCTAAAAAAATCCAAATTTGACCGGTGGTAAGTCCCAATTACAGGAACACCATAAAGCCGACCCACCAGCCCCCCATACAAATAGGATGTCTCGCAGTGCGAATGAATAACATTAAAACCACCCTGCTTTATCGCACGACGCATGTAGCGAAACAAAGCCAAGTCGAAGCCCTCCGACTTTGGGCATACCTCAACATCCAAGTCATGTAAAAAACAGCCTTTAACGTTGGAATCAATAGGTGAAAAGGTTATTATTCGTACATCGTGCCCTAAAGCCACTAACTCACGCGCAGTGTCTGCCACACGGACTGTTCGCCCGCCTTTTTCCAGGCTTTGAACTAATACTAAAACCTTCAACAGCTCTCCCCATATAATGCACTTCTGTATTTAATAAAATGACACCTATCCATTATAGCAAATGAAAAATAGCACCTCCTCCTTGCACTTAATCACAGTAACCACGATGACAGCGTAAGAAGTATTGCCATCATCTTGGTGATACTCTCTCATCTAACGCTAATTTATCGGGGGTGGCTAGGCGTACAGATTTTTTTGTTTTAACCGGTTTTTTAATCACACGAGGCCTAATAAAAAATAAAGCCGGAGTGTTACCCAGTTCCTCAAAATAAAAAGAGAGGCTAAGCAGATTCACCCACCTATGTGTGAACTCAATCGTTACGACAATCTGCCAAATGCTTTAGCGGGGTTACCATAGGAAATATGATTAGGAGGTATATCTTTAGTCACGACTGCTGAAGCGCCGATAATAACATCACTACCAACATTAATTGAGCCGAGCAAAATAGCGCCCGCTCCAATATAAACCGAGTCCCCTACAACAGGAACACCATCATCACCTCCCCCGCCTTTAGCAGCCAACGTTACGTTGTGTAAAATGGTGCAATTTTCACCCACTATAGCGCGTTTATTGATAACAATATTACCGTAGTGAGGCAGCAGTAAACCGCCGCCAATCTGCGTTCCTCGTGGTATCTGAATACCCGAAAAAATCCGTCCAAGCTTATAAAAGGGAAGCGATGCCCATCGAATCAAAGCCACCTTAGAGCCTGCCAAACGAAATAGCAGGAGCACCAAAAATGTAGACCTAATAAGCAAATATATATATTTTTTGAAGCTTTGGTAATTTTCGATTTCTAAGTGTGTGCAATATCTATCGAAATCCATTTTTATTAGCGTAAATAGGCTCATGCCATGCATCCGTTATTGAAATAATGATAAGTAACTATATGACTGCAATATCAGCATCAATTACCATTCATTTTGGGCTTGAATCTGCAGCCTATTCATAAAGTACACAGCAACGCAAAATAAGAGAACACCACATACATACCCATAGATAAAGGCATTGCTTTGGTAGAGCCTCTATTCTCACACTGAGGAAATGGGACAACGTGACATAGCAGCCTATCTCGCATTACAGAAAAACCTGCTAGTAACATTACATGCGTGTAACGCCAATAACATCGGCTATTTTCAATACTAATGCATCCCAATCATATCTCTTTGCGACATTTCGCCGCTTTTCGACAAAAGTAAAATCATCTTCATTTAAACAAGCCGCTATACCAGTTTCCCACTCCTCAGCATTATCACAAATTAAAATAACATCACCAAATGATTCAATGCTGGGTAAGCGCGAACTAACAACCGGCTTTCCCACAGCCAGATACTCATGCATTTTTAGCGGGTATCCACTAAAACTCCACAAGCCTTTACTAGTCGAGTAGTTCATTATATTCACATCCATGCTATCCATATAGCTTGGAAGGTCTTGAACAGTCTTTTGGCCTAAAAAATACACATTACCTTGATTCTTTGCTTGGTCATAAAATAACGCCTGCGAACCCAGATCACCAACTCTACCGACAAAAATAAAATTCCAATCTGGTTGTTTAATTGCCAAGCTGACAATAAGTTCCATATCGACTTTCATATTAATATTTCCCGTATAGCCAATACGCGGATGGGGAATATTCTTTAAATCAGCCAGCTCTTTGTAACTATTAATATTGGAAAATGATTTATAGTCAACGCCATTTTCAACAACAATAACATCCAAGTTCGGCCGGTATTTAAGCACACTTTTTTTAATTTCATCCGATGATGCAAAAACAATATCAGCATCGCGAATTAAAGCCTCATGACTTTCCTGTAAACTTGCATTCCAACCAGGTGAAGAAGAAAATACGTCATATATATGATATACGACTTTATCGGGCTTAATGATATTGACGAAATTGTAGAATGTGGGTGAAAAAATATAAGCAATCAGTTCATCCGTTTTTTTGATTTCCAAAGTTCGCCGCCACCTTGAAACGCACAAATAGTCGACAACCATTTCAGCTGTTCGTACTCCTTGATATTTTAATAAATATTTAGGGGATGAATCGACTAGAACATTATCCTTATCTGAAAACCCGCCAAAAAATGAGGACTTTTTAAAGGTTTCCTTTGACCTACTCCAGGAAAAGTAGGGGCCATTACTATATAAAACATCTGCTGACTTCCCTAGGCGAGATAATATCTGCTGCCGATTCATCCAAGGCCCATCCCAAGAATTTTCAGCTAGCGCAATAATTTTAGTGCTCACTTACCTTCCCCCGTACATACCATATAAAATATGCAAAAATAAATAAGAAAAACCCTTGGATGGCATTACCCATTTTTATTTTCTCGAAAAAAGCAACTTTTTATATGCACCAAAAGTCAGCGTCAGATCTTCACGATCAAATAAAATCAAATCATGAACAACTTCAACAAGCATTTTTCTGAAAAAGTATATCCATTTCTTAAAAAATGAAGATGGATTTTGTTTATATTCAACCAATAACTCCACATATCGTCGGTTTTTTCGACTACCAAAATTCTCATCGCCTTTCTTTATTTTTACTTTGTAACGAGCATGATTTGCCAAAACATTAGGGGCTACACCAATCTTTAGCCCCGCCTTAATTACCCGGCGAGCATAATCATTATCTTCTCCGTAATGCGGAAAATCAGGATCAAAAAAACCAACCTTATTTAAGCATTCAATAGAAACCAACCAAATTGCCGCATTAACAAACGAGGTTTCATACACTTCTCTAATTGTATTTCCGATAACAAAATCAGAGATTAGTTGCGGAGTGTTTTTTGGTGCCAACCAGCTTGAAAATATATACTCTAGGTCATCGTTACTCTGCCCCCGCTGCAGTGGGCTGATAATCCCAAAAATGGGGTTGGCGACATGAATATTCACAAGCTCTTGCACGGCACTCGATTCAACTCTGGCATCCTGGTTAAGTAGGAACGCATAGTCGTATAGCTCGCGCAAACAATACTCAAACCCAATATTATTAGCTTTCCCAAAGCCCGTATTTTGTTTATTTACTATCAACTTTACCGAGGGGTAGCGTTCACGTATTAAAGCCGTCGTTTTGTCTTGAGAGGCATTATCAATGCACAGTATATCAATATTAACTGAGCTTTCGACCAAGCTTTTTAAGCAGTCGGAACGTGTCAACCTGTTTCAGACACCTACAAAAATAATTAACATCTATTTGCTAAGGTATTTTATTCAAAATACTATTCGAGTGAGTACGATATGCTCACGGAATAACCCCGTACCATTCAGCATGGCTTTTCCGCCGTGCGCGGCTACTCCCACGATACCAACTCAAAAAAACGAGTTAGCATCATGGCAGCAGCTCTATATTAGATCGTAGTAATGCTCGCTATTCTGCCATTCGCTCTTTGACCGAAGATAAGGTCGGAAAGTTAACCAAGACCTGTTTACCTTCATCAATCAATTCTTGTGGCATAGGGTTAATTTCAACAATATTAGGAGGTGCTTTTGCTATGGGCCTGCCTTTGACGAACCGCTCTGGGTTAATCTCATACCGGTGATCCAAAGCCCTTTGTCTTTCAACGAT
>JAESUE010000236.1 GCA_016763235.1 Pseudomonadales bacterium | reverse complement strand
TCATAGGCGCGTTGTAAAAAGGTGGAGTAGATAGCCACAACAGGTTTCATTTTTTCGCAGGCAAGCCCCGCCGCAAAAGTTACGGCATGCTGTTCTGCAATTGCTACGTCAAAATAGCGATCGGGAAAACGTTGGGAAAACCCTACCAAGCCTGATCCTTCCCGCATAGCAGGGGTGATGCCCATAAGCCGAGCATCCCGTGTGGCCATATCGCAGATCCATTGGCCAAATACATCTTGGTACTTGGGCGGGGATTTCTTGTTGTTGTTGCTACTTTCTGAAGGGGTTTTTCCTATAGCGTGGTACTTTATGGGTTCTGCTTCGGCTGGAGCGAAGCCTTTGCCCTTTTGCGTAATAATGTGTAAAAGCTGGGGGCCTTGAAGTTCGGTCATATTTTCTAATGTTTCCACCAGAAGGTCTATATCGTGACCGTCGATGGGGCCGACATAATTAAAACCCAATTCTTCAAACAATGTGGCGGGCGAAACCATGCCCTTCATGTGCTCCTCTGTGCGGCGCGCCAGTTCCATCGCGGGGCCAGGCAGGGCGGAAAGTACTTTTTTACTGCTTTCCCGAACAGATGTGTAAAGTTTGCTTGACCAGATTCGAGCAAAATAATTGGAAAGTCCACCGACGTTGGGAGAAATCGACATATTGTTGTCGTTAAGAATCACCAGCATGTTGGGCTTTTCGTGAGCCGCGTGGTTCATCGCTTCAAAAGCCATGCCTGCAGTCATTGCACCATCGCCAATAACAGCCACTACTTTTCGATGGTTTTCGGCTGCAGCTGCACCGAGAGCCATGCCTAGGCCCGCTGAAATAGACGTGCTGGAATGGCCAACGCCAAAGCTATCAAACTCACTTTCACCGCGTTTCGGGAAAGGAGATAAGCCATGCTCTTGGCGCATGGTGAGCATTTGTTCTCGACGGCCCGTTAATATTTTGTGGGGGTAGGCTTGGTGACCAACATCCCAGACAAGACGGTCTTCAGGGGTGTTGAGCACGTAATGCAAGGCAATTGTCAGTTCGACGACGCCTAGCCCAGCGCCAAAGTGACCACCGGTTTGGCCGGTGGAGAAAATAAGGTACGCACGCAATTCTCTTGCAACAGTTTCTAAAGAGGATGAAGAAAGCTTACGCAGGTCATCGGGCGCATTGATTGAATCCAGTAGCGGCGTTTCGGGCCGTTCGGTAGGTATCTTATAAAACATAGGGTTATTGTACTTGTACTGAAATTATCATACTTTTTTGGATAGCCATTCAGGTCACGCTCAAATTCGCGCATAACTGCGTTAAAAAATGATCATTTATACGTATAAACTCACATTTTTCGCCTTGTTCTGCTCAAATCTGAACAGTTACAGGGTTCGCTGAGTAGTTACCAAAACTGAAGCATTGTACCGTAATGTAGCGCTATTTAGTAAGAAAAGCTTTGACTGGTTTTCCTAGTGCTTGCAGTAGCTACAGTGCACAACGACGCCACATCTAAGGTGGTAAGAGATGAGTGGCTTTTGTTTTCGTCGAGGTTTTTTGTGGTTTTCTAGTGCTGCCGCAGAATAATAAAGTCGGCGATTTCCCGTAGCCTATTTGTGTTTTTACCAATATCTTCCAGAGCAGAAATGGCCTTTTTGTGTAAATCGTCTGCATAGGTTTGTGCCGCCTCTAGCCCCAGTAATGCGGGATAAGTTGCTTTATTAGCATTGATGTCGGCCCCTTGGGTTTTTCCTATCACCGCTGTGTCGCCAATAATGTCGAGAATATCGTCTCGAACCTGAAAGCATAAGCCGAGGTTTTGCGCGAATTTTGTCAGCTGGAACAGGGTTTTTTCATCAGCATTACCGGCTAAGGCTGGCAGTATGACACTTGCCTCAAGCAGCGCACCGGTTTTCTTTCGGTGAATTGTTTCCAGTGTTTCCAAGTTTATGGCCTTGCCTTCGCTGAGCAAATCGAGGCTTTGTCCGCCAGCCATACCCATTAAACCACTTGCATGGCAAAGACTTTTTGCAATACAGAGTTGTTTGGTTGCAGTGATATGGGGATTGGGTGTGACGATTAGCTCAAAGGCCAGCGCTTGTAGGGCATCACCGGCAAGAATCGCCTGCGCTTCCCCATATTTAATATGACAGGTGGGTTTTCCGCGTCTTAATGCGTCGTCATCCATAGCGGGAAGGTCGTCGTGAACCAGTGAATATGCGTGGATCAGCTCTATCGCACTGGCAATATTATCGACCTGTTCAGCGGGGTTGCCGAGTAGCTCTGTGGTGGCGTAACACAACATGGGTCGTATACGTTTACCACCGTTGAGTGTGGCATAGCGCATGGCTTGCTGTAGCGGGGCAGAGGTGTTGTCAGGGAGAAGTTGATCTAGCTGGTTTTCGCAGCGCAGGCGGTACTGATGGAAAAAATCATCCAGGGAGTCAGTCGTCATTATTTTCCTCAAAAGGGATCAGTGTGTCTGCTCCATCTTTTTGCACCAGAATAGCGACTTTTTGCTCTGCCTGCTGTAATGCATTTTGGCACTCGCGTGTCAGTTTGATGCCTTTTTCAAAGGCTTTCAAAGAAGCCTCAAGATCAAACTCACCCTCTTCTAGTTGTTCTACCGTTTGCTCTAACTCGGCAAGCGCACTTTCGAAATTAAATTTTTTTCTGGCCATTGCTGATCCTGAGAGGTAGATGACACGCTTTATAGAGCGCAGAACACTACCTAAGCCCCAGAACTTGGTCAACCGCTTTTATCAACTATTCCATGACAGGATGAAAATACTGGCTAAACTTTTATAAGGGGTGTTTTTTACAGGTAAATCTTCCCATATATTTTAAATATTCAAAGGAGTGAATAGGTGGACTTAGCAACACTGCTGGGATTAGTTGGTGCGTTCGCCATCGTTATATTAGCGATGGCTATGGGCGGCAGTGTGTTGATTTTTGTCAACGTACCCTCAATCATGGTTGTTGTAGTGGGAACCATTTTCGCGGTACTGATGAAGTTCAGTCTCAAACAGTTTCTTGGCGCTATTGCTGTTGCAGGGAACGGCTTTAAGTTTAAAGAAGAAGATCCAGTACCTCTGATTGCAGAAATTATTGAGCTTGCGGGAGAAGCCCGGAAAGGAGGGCTGTTATCTTTAGAAGGCAAGGAAGTGAGTAACGACTTCCTGAAGAAAGGAATCACCTTACTTATAGACGGGCATGACCCTGATATTGTGCGTGAAATCTTAATGAAGGATGTTAGTAAAGCGCAAGATCGGCATAAACAGGGCGCGAGTATCTTTTCAGCATTCGGAGATGTCGCACCGGCGATGGGTATGATTGGCACCTTAGTCGGTTTAGTGCAAATGCTTTCAGCCATGGATGATCCGAAATCCATCGGCCCAGCGATGGCAGTTGCACTGCTAACCACACTCTATGGCGCGATGATTGCCAATATGTTTGCGATACCCCTGGCGGGTAAGCTGGAGTTGCGCGCTACTGAAGAAGGCCGTATTAAAACACTCGTTATTGATGCCTTGATCGGTATTCAGGGCGGGCAGAACCCCAAGGTCATCGAGCAAATGTTGCAGGCTTATATCCCTGAGAAGAGCCGTATCAGTGATGCTGAAGAGTAGCGCCCATGGATATGGATGATGACCACGATTGCGATTGCCCACCCCCAGGGTCACCGGCATGGATGGCTACCTTTGCAGACTTAATGTCCTTACTGATGTGCTTCTTTGTATTGTTGCTGGCCTTTTCTGAAATGGACGCAAAAAAATTCAAGCAGGTGGCAGGGTCTATGGATCATGCCTTTGGCGTACAAAATATCATAAAGAAAAAGGATGTCCCACGAGGCACCAGCATTATCGCTCGGGAATTTAGTCCAGGGCGGCCAGACCCGACACCGCTTAATGTGGTGCAACAAAAAACAACGGATATCACCAAAAGTACCTTGGATGTGTTTTGTGAAGAAGGTAAAGATGCAAAGGCTGGCGAAAAGAGTAGCGCGAGTACCGTGCTGATCCTTGATAAGTTAAAGGAGTTGATTAAGCAAACTGAAAATGATGCCGTTAGCATTGCATCGGAGATGGAGAAAGAAATTCGTTCGGGGCAAATCGAGATTGAAACAAAGGGACAGAACATTGTTATTCGAGTGCGAGAAAATGGTTCGTTTGCATCGGGTTCAGAGCGCCTGCAAGCAGACTTTATTCCCATAATGGCTCGTATCAGGGATGTACTGGCTGAAACACCGGGCACTATTTCCGTCGAAGGCCATAGTGATAGCATTCCAATCCGAACAGCCCGTTTCCGTTCCAACTGGGATCTGTCCGCAGCGCGAGCAGTGTCTGTTGCTCATGAATTATTGTTAGATGATATATTAGATAAAAGCCGTTTAAGAGTGTCGGGTTTCGCTGACTCTAAACCCTTGGTGGCTGAAGATTCGCCCGGAAATAGAGCAATAAACAGGCGCGTAGAAATTGTGATTTCGCAGGAAGAAATTCAAAACCCCGATAAGGAAATGTCACTGGATGGGACGTTCCAAGACATTATCCCCAGTGGAGATGTTTTCTCTTCAGACGTTACCGAGCCTGAGTCAGTGGAAAATAAATCATCAGCCGAGAGTGAGCCAAACAGTACTCCTGAGCCTGTCGGTGAAAGCATTCCAGATAAAACAGAAACATCCAGTGCCGAAATTGAATTGGAACCTAGCAATATCCCCTCAAGGCTCGAAAACCCAATAAAGGTCAATAATGATACGGAAGACGAATTGTTTTAGGCAGAGTTGAAATGACCCCAACCTTAGATGAAAGTAGCCCCTCTCCAGTGGAAAAACAGCCAGCAGAAGATGAGCGGCGTAGCTTTGTACGAATTAACGATACATTGAATCTGCATTATCGCTATCTGGATGAAAATAGCTCACCGCCAGCCGCTGCGTTGGTTCCAGATGAGCGGAACAGAGCCAACAGCGAGCTGCAAGCCATCAATAACCAGCTTGAACCACTATTAATGCGCCTTCAGGATCGCCGAGGGGGAATGGCGCGAGCCTTGTCCCTGATTAATAAAAAGCTCGATTTCGTTTTGGCGGCAACGCATCGTTTGGAAAAAGCCGATGATGGAATGTGTGCAATCACCACACCTGTGACCTTGAGTGCAAACGGCATTAGCTTTTATTGTGATGAGGAGCCACCCAAAAAAAATGGGCTAATTCAGCTGGCCATATCTTTAGAATCATTTGGTGTGTATTTAGATTGCATTGGAAAAGTGGCTCGCTGGGAGCCGAGCGTAGTCTCTGGACGTTATAAAATTGCGGTGATTTTCACCCAGCTCGCAAACCATGATCAAGAGATTCTTATACAGTATGTGGTGAAGCGCGAAATGGAATTGCATCGGGCACAATCTAAAGCCTGATACCTTTTCTTATGCGCTGAACAAGAGAGCTACTCTGTGTCGCTATTCAGCGCGCGCTCAAATTTGAACGTAATCTGAACAGTTACAGGGCTTGCTGAATAGTTACTACTCTGTTTGCATTTAAACTTGAAGGCCGTCTAACTCGTTGCAAATACGATAAAAGGGCATAAAGTTGAGTAGATTAACAAGCCTCCAATTGTTTTTTGGATAGTTGAATTTTTTCATCGATTTTAAAACCAGAGGTAAAGAACTCATCCAGTGATTCTTGCCGTGCCCATAGGCACTTGGCTTCCAATGTCTGCAAATTTTGAGATGAGCCGAATGCACCGCCCTGTATGCCTAAAAAATAAGTGTGGCTTGGTTCGAAGGCCTTGGTACTGGTAATCATCAGTCCCGTGCGAGAACGGTTTGTTAAATGGCCGACAAACTCTTCGGCTTCCAAGTCATAGACCCCAATATAATTTGAAATAAGACGCCGTTTCGATTTCCTTCTTTTCTGAAGTAACTTTTTAAGGGTGTGAATTGCCATCAGGCTTATCCAAAGTTGGTATCAAATAGGGAAAACTGCTGAAAAATCAGCGTTAAACAGAATCCTAGCCAACGTGGCGTTAATTACCAGCGATACATCGTTACAAATCTTTAAGAAATGATGCTGGAATGTAACTATCGCTTGGTATTTTTGTGTGTGATAAATGGCTATGAGTTAGCTTGCGAGTCAGTTGGATGTACTTTTCATTGACCGGTGGCACATATTCACAGTCGCTTCTAAAAGTACAATAGGTATACTTATCGATCGAGCAAGCTGAATAATTACTACAGCATAAGCTCAGAAATGGCTGTTATGCGGGGCCTTTACCAGAGAATTTAAGAGAAACAAACATGAAACGTAGCTATTACTTGGTACAAACGCTGGAAGCAGCAAAGCAACTACAAACCAGCTTGCTGAAGGCATCAATATCTAAAGAACAGATTCATATGCTATGTAAAAATGATAGCGAGCTGGCGGCAATGGGGCTGAATGAACTTCCGTTGACACAACGAAAGGATATTTTTTCTGATATTGAATACGGCGGCTTAATTGGAATTTTAATTGGCTTGTTGATTGCTATTGGTTTGATCCCCCTCGGTGCCGACACGATTGATCTAACGCCAGTGGTTTTTAGTGGTATTGCCTTTGCTTTTGGGTTTGTGGGAATTGTGCTCGGTGGTTTGATTGGACTAACGCGGGAAAATTATCATATCAGCGAATTCAGAGACCAGATTTCGGGTAAACAGTGCGTCGTAATGATTGATTCAGCGGAAAGTGATGCGAAGCTGGCCCAGTTGCTATCAACGAGCGGTGTAGCGCTGCAATATTTAAAAGAGGAAGATGACGACCTTCATTTGGAGGAGGCAACTAAAGGTGTGCCCATGACGATGTGATTAATCTCACCGTAAGTTAGAGCATAAATAGACCGATCGTCTATTT
>JAESUE010000235.1 GCA_016763235.1 Pseudomonadales bacterium | reverse complement strand
TGACCATCACTTAGTGTATTGAAACCACCATTTGATTGGATAGATGTGTGATGAACAAACAAATCTTTGCCGCCATCTCCAGGTGTAATAAAACCAAATCCTTTATCAGGGTTGAACCATTTAACTGTACCTTTACTCATTTTCTTTACTCATGATTGTTGGTGAATAATAAAATTTATACTCGGATTCACCAGTCCGAATATAAAACTAAGAAACTCGTTAAAGACACATAACGCCTTGCTCATCAATATTAGATAGTTTGAGGAAATTCACAATACCTAGCCACTGATTAGCTGTTTTATTATGGCCCTTATCAAAGCCAAAAGCACACTTCTGAAGGCTTCTCATTTGAATTACAAGCAAGGATTATCACACATAATGACATCATTATATATTGAAATAAACGCTATAGCACGGACCAAAACAAAATAGCCTCATCTTTATATTGACTTTCTCCGCCGAGCAGGAAGCACAAACAAAGAACTATAGCCACTTAATCTACCCCATTCCATAGGTCACCATGATCTCCCTGGCTACCAGGGCCATAATAATCCTTAAAAAAGACAATCCATTTCGTAACTATTCAGCTCACGCCAAAACTCACACATAACGACGTTAAACAATGAACGCAATCTGAACAGTTACAGGCTTCGCTGTAATAGTTACTCCATTTTTTCCGTAAATTTTTCCAAAACCATTCACACCCTAAAATTCCAGCATTTGTTTTGCCGGTGAAAACGGTGATGTAAGCCAGTTTTCTAGCTCCTCCGCACGTAAAATATGTGCAAAGCTAAGGTTATGCCAACATGCAGCACCTTTGAAAGAGCCCAGATTATACCTGTTTTTCGAAGAGCTGACCCCATCTGAATAGCTCATTGATGTTCAAATGCCCTTTTACCATCTACTTTCAGGGCGCACCATCTATATGCGACCCTACTATTGGGAGGTTATGCCATAATTTGCCAAATTCCAACATCACCTCTCCTTTTGATTCTAGCGTTTGTATAACGCTAGAATCAAAAGGAAAACTTGGCGTGCCAACGGAAGGGTTTTCCGCCTGCAACATTTTGTCAGGTATTGGACTCTTTAAAATAATAGATTTCTTTTGAGCCACTTAAGTTAGCTTTAGCAATTTCACCTGCAAGAACATAGTGCTTTTTTGATAGTAAATTAAGCATTATTGTATTTGTACTTTCAGTTGAGATAAATAGACGTTGGTCAGAATACTTACTCTCTATATAGCTTAATAATTCAAATGCAATGCCTTTTTGTTGATGGCTAGTAGCTACTGCCAAATACTGTATGTAAGGCCTTCCGAGTAATCCAGCACGTGACATCGAAATAAAGCCACAAAGATCCTCCTCTACAAAGTAGATGTATACTCGGCCTTCTTTTACATCTTCACTACGATCGCCGGAGAACGGATCAATAAGTTTGACCATATCAACGTCAGAAATATTCGCCAGCCTAATCATACTTAAGATACCTAACGTCGTTATGGGGCATTTTCTTTTATGACGATTTAACAGTTTTGTGTCAGCAGCACACTTTCGGCAAAAACAATCACTATTCCCTTAAATTAATGTTTCACCCAATTCCCGAAGTCTTTCGGTGAAACATTACTGCCGCACAAGACTGTGGCTACACACTGCCCTCTAAAACGTTCCTGATTCTCTAAAATACATGCCACACCCAATGCTGCTGCTGGTTCGACAATCAACCCTGATTGCTCGTAGAGAAGACGCATTCCATCAATGATGCTCTCTTCCTTCACCAGAAGCGCTTCATCGGCGATTTCAAGGAGGTCAGTCAATACATCAGGAATGGTGTATCTCCCTGCCACACCATCGGCAATTGTATTAGGTGGCCCTGATTCAACAACCTGACCTGCTAGAAAAGAACGGGTCAGCGCTGGAGCGTTCTTGGGTTGAATGCAAATTATTTTCGTATTAGGTCGACGGTTTTTCACAGCAAAACCAATACCAGTTGCCATCGCCCCAGCCCCAAGTGAAATCAATACAGCATCTAGATCTATCGGCAAGCTGCAAAGTTCAAGTCCTATGGTTCCAGCCCCCTCGCAGCTGTCAAGGTTTTTACTGTCCTCTACTAAAAATGCCCCAATTCTATCTGAATGAGCGAGTGCAACTTCAAGGGCCTCTTCAAATTGTCCATTTACTAATACAACATTTGCGCCGAGAGCCCTCATGCGCTCTATCTTTAATGGGTTAGCAGCAAAAGATGCCGTTACTGTTACATCGAAACCTCTGTTCCGTCCACTATAGGCCAATGCCTGACCTAAATTTCCAGCACTAGCGCACACGACTGATTTTTGGCTACCATTTTTATCTAAGCGCGACAAAATCGTTTCCGTCCCGCGTCCCTTAAAGCTGCGGACAGGATTAATCGTTTCTACCTTCAAAACGACACTACACCCTAGAACTGCACTGAGTCCTGGACATACATATTGTGGAGAGTTCTGAAAGACACCATCAATCGAATCTGTAGCAGCTTCGATTCTATCAATACTTAATCGCGCCATTTGTACCTCTTGCCAGTTGGTCCATAGCAGCCAATTTTATATAACCGTAGTCCAAATGATAATTACTGAATCCTATCGAATCCAGGTTTTGCCACATAACGCTCGACTCACCGAGCAAATTTTTGATGGTGACTTTTTTGCGTGTTTTTGCAAAAAAGGTGACAGCGGAAATTTGTCCGGTGCAGTCGCTTGTTATGAATTGACCGCCTTTTGAAAGTGATAACCCAATATATTGTAACCTTTGTTAAAATAGAATTTATGCGACTTTGAATTTGTGACATAAGTATTTAGCTCAACCGTAAAACAACCTTCCTTGATTGCCCATGCTTCAATATACCCGAGGAATTCGGCACCATAGCCACTTGAACGAAAGTCTTTACCCACGATCACGTTATCAATTTCAAGCTGCTTGCCTGAATAGAAGCGAGTAGTTAACCACCCACTTGTGATACCCACAAGCTCGGAATTAACAAACAGACCAAAGCAGGTATAGCTTGAGTAGCCAAACATTTCAATTAGGCGTGAACGCAAGTCAGCATTAGAAACATCAGGATTCCCTTCGGAAGCAAGCGAAATTATTTCCTCTGAGTGGTCTAACGTTAATTTCTCAAATTCCATACTCACCTTCAAACCATAAGATTAATAACGTGTAATCAACAGGAATCACCTCCCTAAAACCTCGGTTAACCTCATACTCAAGCACAAATAAGGCGTCATTCTATGATCAACAAAAATACAAAAAAATCACATTTTAGAAACCATTTCAAGAATGTTGCTTGTTGATATAACGCCAGAAATCTCCCCATTCTCTGTAACAAAAACACGATGAATATGCCGCTTATGCATTAAACCCGCAATCTCTGGTAATGTTGCATTTATTTCTACATTAATAACATGAGGGGTCATGATGCTATCAACGTTGCAGTTATCACCGGCATGAGAAGCCAGCTTGTTAACATCCTCCTGCATAATTGGCTGACCAATGACCTCGGTATAGACGTTATTGGCAACTAAATCGCTTTTATCCGCTGCAGATAAGCTATTGAACTGCACCATATCACTGACCGATACAACACCCACCATTTTCTGATCGTTGCTAATGACAGGCGCACCTGAAATCTTATGTTTAACAAAAAAATCTGCTAATTGCTTTATTGACCACTCTGCTGGCACTGCGAGCACATCAGTGGTCATTAATTGTGATGCGGTAATATCTACTACGTTATTTGTCATGAAAAACCTCTTTTAAAAAATTGTTTTTTATACTAACAAAGAGCAACGATACATTATTTTTTAATATATCGTTGCTTTAACGGTTATTAATGTTTATACAAAAATGGGAGACAGAATAAAATCTCAAGGTCTTACTTTCCATTTTGCGTCACCCAGATAGCCGCTTCTACTCGAGATCGCATACCCAGTTTTTTTAATAATGCCTTAATGAATATGTCGAGACAGGCATTCTGACTGCTCGAAGCGGCGTCAACTTGCGGCATTACATGACGCTTGCGGTGAGCCCTTCGGCTGGGGTGGTTTTGTCTTTGAGTTTTTGCAAGCACTTGCCCCTGTGTTTTTTAGGGGCAACTGGGCCGAGTCTTTTTTCGGCACAGCGGAGCAGTGGACTTTATTATTTTGGAGTCTTTTCGCCAAAATAATAAAGTCACTGGGCAAGGTGCGCGCTAGCGCTTGGCCGTGGATGCTGCGCGCTTAGTGGTTAACGAACGGTACATAAAGCACTTTCGCGGGAGTAAAAGAACCAAAGGACATATATGGACACTCCTGCGCCGTCAAGGTTTTTTGGGCAAAAAATACCAATCGCCTTTATTTATAAAACAAAGACGGGCATGAAATTGGTCAATTGTGCGGCTTACCTAACCCCGTCGTTTTATAAAGAAAGGGGCCATTTTTTGTTGTCTATACTCCTTGCCACCTTGGTAATTTTTTTGCAGTAAATAACGGTTATGACATATATCCGGCTTCTTGATCGCGTATTACTTATAGCTACGCTGAGCCCTAATGAGATTCAAAGATGACTCTGCCGCCTCTTCACCCACAAGGCCTCGTAGGCCTCTGTCCTTTCTCAGGCTCTGGCAGAGTCAATACCGTTTTAATTCATTACTGTGTGATACCGAGGATGGGCGGGATAAATTGGTTCTATTTTTTCTAGGGTTAAACTGCAGCCCTTGATGATGGTGCAATATAGTGCTCATTTTTGGCCAGTACTGCCCACGCCATGCGCGCCAATTTGTTCGCTACGGCAACCACTACTTTGCAGGGATGCTTGGTTTTTAGTAGCGATTTTATCCAGAGGCTGAGTGCGTCATTTTTCTTTTCACACCAATTAACGATAGCTCTGGCGCCATGAATAAAGAGCTTACGCAAGGTTTGGTTGCCTCGCTTACTTATGCCGCCTATCCGTGAAATATCACCACTGGCATATTGCTTTGGTGTGAGCCCTATCCACGCGGCCATTTGACGTCCATTTTTGAATTGCTTCGCATCGCCAACGGATGCGATAACAGCGCTGCCAACGATAGGTCCGATGCCAGGCACTTCTAATAACCGCTGATAATCAGCGTTATCTTTTAGCAATGCTTTTATTGCGATTTCCTTTCGCCCGATTAAATCATCATAATACTGTAACTCCTCATAGAGCTCGGCAATAAATTGCCTGGCAGTGGCTGTTAAGGCATTTTCAGGATCTTCGAGGATGCAGGGAATGTTTTTACGCAACATGCCGATATTATTTTTTACAATTACACCGTATTCGGCTAAAAGGCCTCGTAGTTGATTGGCTATGGACGTTCTAGCCTTTACATAGCGCTCTCGTATCCTGTGCAAACTTTGAATATCTTGTTGAGTTAAGGTTTTCACGGGCACAAAAGTTGTTTTGGGGCGAAAAGAAGCTTCTGCAATTGCTATGGCATCGTTGTGGTCATTTTTATTTCCTACCACGAAGGGCTTTACTTGATGAGGTGGAATCAGCCCAACAGTAAATCCCAGTTTTTCTATTTCGCGGCCCCAATAATTTGAGCTGTAGCACGCTTCCATGACAACTTTATTTGCCTCCAGGTTCCGCAGTGTATCCAGTAGCTTTGAGCGGTTTACTTTTTTATTAAAAACTGGCTTATGATTCTTGTTTAAGGCGCAAACTTGGAAAACGTTTTTTGCAAGATCAATACTAATTACGCTATTGTTCATGATGGACACTCCAGTTGCTTGTTGGTTTGAAACTCAAGTTTGGCACATTGCGATGCCGTAATCTGGAGTGTCCATCTCATCACCCACCTGATTTCCGCCAACCATACGGTATATTGAAACAACATTCCGCTTAACCATCCCAATTAAGTGGGTGTCATTTCGCTTGTTATGCCGTGGCAATATTAAAGTAGCTGTCCGCTAGTTACATTAATTGGTGATGATTTGGTGCAGGGTGATTGACACTAATTGATCATTTTCTAACGCAGCTTCGACCACCGACGTGGTCGTCCAATCTCCTTCCTGCGACAGCAGGTAGCGGCCGTAAAAGTTTTCGGTAATGACTGAGGGATTACCTAAGCGCCGTACCAGTTCGGAGGTAGAGATTCCGATTTTTAAACCACTCACTGTTGATATCTCTTTGGTCACCAAACGGGAGCTTTGACACAGCGCTGAATCTTTCCATAGTTTAGAGTGGGTGATAGAGATGCTGGTTAATCGTGTCCATCCGCCCATAGGGCCTGACTCAAATAAGACAATGGTATCGTCCCCTTTGTTTACCGACCGATAGCAGATTCGGACCCAGCTCTGTTCCTGATCGCTTTTTATAATCTCGGTTTTTCCAAATTTAGCGGCCACTTCATCGAATGTGCTTGTTCCTATGCTGATTGATCCAATGCTTAAGTCGTCAGCGTTGAGTTTTCCGCTGAACGGTTTCAGAAGATTGCCTGCCTGGCTAGGTTGATAAAGACCAACGGGGTTTTTGGTTGCCGCGCAACCACTTGCTAAGGCCAGTAAAAGTGCTGCGTATATAATTCGGGTCATCCGTCATCTCGATTTTTTGGAGAAGCTAAGTTGCATTATTTTTATTTCAACTGCTCATGTTTCGTTCAAGTTAAGGTCAAACTGCATTTTACTCAGTAACCGTTAAGGTTCCGCCGCCTCCATTTATGATGGCTCGACGCTCCGTAGGTCCCAAAATTAAACAGCCCTGCGAGGCATCATTCTGTTGGTTGTTACCATGAATTAAAAACGTCCCCCTATCCCTTCCTACGGGAAACCTGTCTCCGTCGGCATGTGTAATTCGAATGCTGTTCGGGCCAGTATCAGCTCTGTCTTCGGAAGCGCCGATGTCCCAAGTACCCCGAGGAGTAGGCCCTAAATTCCGTGTGCCGTTGTATGCTGGGTTGTTGCGCCCCACACCTGTCCTGAGTATCCTTGGGCACGAATCACCTCTATACCCTCATCATTGGTGCAAACAAAATTTCTTGGAGTTTGACTGTAAGTGCAGGTAAGTGGTATTCGAATCATCTTGGTTTATTATTAGAAAAAATAAAGAGCCGTTGATCGCTGGGGGGCACCTTTAAAGATTTGAGACTTTACCCTCAGCAGAAATAGATGACAATATGCTTGTCTCGGAGAAGTTGAGGCTGTGCGTTCGAGCTGAAACCACTGAACCGAGGGAAGGCCAGAGCAATAATTGTGGGTTAGAGTAGCATTTATTTTTACCAAAGACCGATCAGCCCCGCCACATTTCCTCGCTATCCCCCACTTTCCACCAGCACAAGACAGGACAGCACCCAGAAGTCTCCCTAAATCCAAGCACCCCCACCCCTTACCCGCTCTCTACTGATAACCACCGCCCCTACTCTTTCTTACAAGTAGTGACGAGTAAACACGACCACTCTGCACAGGATATGCACAGGAGGGAAGTTGAGGTCGAAATTAGGGCGTAACTAGATACTGAAAATTGACGATAGAAACGTAGGGAGTATTACTTGCAGGCCTTGCGGCCACTGGGCTAGGAAGCTTTAGAGGTTGTATTTGTCTTTTGTTGTTTTCAATTATATTGTCTTCGGTTTCACGCCAGTTTGAGCAGTAGTAAGGGATTTCATGTTTGACACACCAAT